>JAYRXP010000033.1:0-3718 GCA_041917395.1 Paludibacter sp. | reverse complement strand
TGTATAGCCTATTTTATCAATAAAGTTATGAATTGCTTCAGGCGAATAACCTCTGCGGCGCAAACCACAAATTGTCGGCATGCGTGGATCATCCCAGCCACTCACTAAACCTTCCTGTACTAACTGAAGCATTTTTCGTTTGCTCATTACCGTATAAGTAAGATTCAACCGGTTGAACTCAATCTGGCGAGGACGATAATCAGTAGTTTTAAACTGATCGATAAACCAATCGTAAAGCGGACGATGCACTTCAAACTCAAGTGTACACAGCGAATGTGTTACACCCTCGAAATAATCGGATTGACCGTGTGCATAGTCGTACATTGGGTAAGCCTTCCAGGTATATCCGGTGCGGTGATGCGGATGCGAAGTAATGACGCGATACATAATCGGATCGCGAAAATGCATATTAGGTGACGCCATGTCAATTTTTGCACGCAACACCATAGCTCCCTCTTCCACTTCACCGGTATTCATTTTCAGGAACAACTCCAGATTTTCCGAAACAGGACGGTTACGATAGGGGCTTTCGGTTCCGGGAACAGTTGGTGAACCTTTTTGTTTGGCAATATCCTCAGCGCTTTGTTCGTCTATGTAGGCTTTTCCCTGTTTAATCAGTTCGACAGCCAAATCCCACAGTTGCTGAAAGTAGTCAGATGCATAATATACATTTTCCCACTTATAGCCCAACCACTGAATATCCTCTTTTATTGAATCCACATATTCAACATCTTCTTTCACCGGATTGGTATCGTCGAAGCGAAGGTTACAGATACCGTTGTAATTACGCGCAATACCAAAATCGAGACAAATAGCCTTGGCATGTCCGATATGCAGGTAACCATTGGGCTCGGGCGGAAAACGGGTTTGTATACGACCATCATTTTTACCATCCTTCAAATCCTGTTCAACAAAAGCCTCAATAAAATTCAGACTCTTTTTAGGTACATCATCCGTTTTTGCTTCCATATTATTTCGTGTTCCTTGTTTCGTGTTTCGCGTTTCGTAAAAAAACCAATTAACAAACTAACTGATTAACCAACTAATTAATCAAAATATCCTTTAACAATACCTCGTGGTGAGTTTTTAACAAAAAGAAGAATTTCATCACGCTCGTTGGTTGCCGGCAATTCGGCCATAATACGTTCGATTGCGTGTGTTGTATTCATCCCTTTCAAATAAATATAGCGATAAACATCCTGAATATCACGTATTTGCTCATTCGTATATCCACGACGGCGTAAGCCTATTGAATTAATCCCCGCATACGATAATGGCTCACGACCAGCAGTTACAAAAGGAGGAACATCCTTGTTTACTCTCGATCCACCCTGAATCATAACGTGCGAACCGATATGTGTAAACTGATGTACAAGAATTCCTCCACTTAAAATCGCAAAATCATCGATTACCACCTCACCGGCCAATTGTGTTGCGTTCGAAATAATAATGTTATTACCCAGAATACAATCGTGTGCAACGTGGCAATATGCCATTATCAAACAATTATTTCCTATCACGGTTTTTCCTTTAGCTGCTGTTCCCCGGTTTACTGTAACATATTCGCGTAAGGTTGTGTTATCGCCTATAATTGCCAGTGTGTCTTCTCCTTTATATTTTAAATCCTGAGGAATAGCACCTACTACAGAGCCGGGAAAAATCTTGCAATTTTTACCAATGCGTACACCTTCCATAATGGTTACATTCGAGCCAATCCATGTTCCCTCACCTATTTCCACATTTTTATCGATTGTTACAAACGGATCGATTACTACTGTGGGGGCAATTTTTGCATCGGGATGAATGTAAGCTAAGGGTTGTTTCATTTTGTACGTGTTTTAATTAAGATAGTTTGTATGTGATTTATTTATTTATTTTTTACAATCTGGGCCATAAATTCTGCCTCTGCAACAATTTTACCTCCGACAAATGCGTGTCCTTTCATGATGGCACAACCACGTCGCATGGGTTCAGGCATTTCAAGGCGGAAAATCAGCGTATCGCCCGGAACCACTTTCTGACGAAATTTCACATTATCAATTTTCAGGAAATAAGTAGAATAGCGCTCTGCATCTTCCAAACCATTCAGCACAAGTATCCCACCGGTTTGAGCCATTGCTTCGACCAACAAAACACCCGGCATTACGGGTTCTTCAGGAAAATGTCCCATGAAGAAAGTTTCATTTCCGGTTACATTTTTTATCCCGACAACAATATTTTTTTTAATATCAATAATCTTGTCAACCAACAAAAAAGGCCAGCGATGGGGCAATAATTTTTTTACAGCATTAATATCGAGTATCGGGGCTACCGTATCATCATATACAGGGCATTGAACTTCCTGTTTTTTAATTTCTTTGCGAATTTGTTTAGCAAGATCAGTGTTAATTTTATGACCCGGATAACGGGCAATCACCTTCCCTTTCAATGGTTTTCCGATCAACGAAAGATCGCCGATTACGTCAAGCAATTTGTGGCGGGCAGGTTCGTTTTCGAAATTGAGGTCGCCACTCAGATAAGCAGGTTTCGAAGAATCGATACTTTCCTGATGCAACTTTACACAAAGTTCATCCATTTTTTCCTGCGAAATCACCTCGTCGTAAATCACAATTGCATTTTTCAAATCACCACCTTTAATAAGGTTCATACTTAAAAGTGGTTCAATTTCGCGAACAAACACAAACGTACGTGCGTGCGAAACTTCAGCCGCAAAGTCACTCAGGCTATCAAGCGATGCAAACTGGTTTCCGAGTACCGGCGATTTAAATCCAATATGAACATCAACACTGAAATCATCGTCGGGTAATATGGTAATTTTCGCTCCTGTTTCGGGTAAGCTGTATTCTATTTTTTTTGTAACAACAAAATAATCCTTTTCAGCATCCTGTTCTTTAACACCAACCTCTTCTATATTAGACACATAAAACTTTGCACTACCATCCAAAATAGGGAATTCGGGAGCATTTACTTCTAATAAACAATTGTCGATACCATAAGCATAAAGGGTTGCCAATGCATGTTCTACAGTACTAACCTGCACTTCGCCTTTTTGCAAAACAGTTCCACGAACCGTATGAGTAACATTCTCGGCCAAGGCATCAATCACTGGCTGCGCTTCAAGGTCAATACGTTTTATTTTAATTCCGTGATTTTCGGGAGCCGGATTGAATGTAAGAACGATATCCAATCCCGTGTGTAAACCCTTTCCGCTGAGGGTGAATGACTTGTTTATTGTTTTCTGATTCGACATGTAACTATTTGACTGTTATTTCGTATTTCGTGTTTCGAGTTAATGCAGTTAATTCTATTAACCGGTTAACCCTTTCTCTCTAACTCTTCCACCTTGCGTTGAAGATCGTAAACGATACGTTGTAATTCGGGAAGATTTTTGTGAACTATCGCAGCGCGCTGAAACGTTTTCATTTGAATGGCAGGATAACCCATTATCATTTGACCGGGCTCTTTTATCGAATTAGAAATACCCGATTGCGCACCCAGTATAGTGTTATCTGCAATTTGCAAATGACCGGCAACACCTACCTGCCCCGCAATAATGCAGTTTTTACCAATTTTAGTCGACCCGGATATTCCTGTTTGTGAAGCTATGACAGTATTTTCGCCCACTTCCACATTGTGTGCAATTTGTATCAGATTATCAAGCTTTGCTCCCTTCCGGATTATAGTACTACCCAAAGTTGCTCTGTCGATTGTCGTATTT
>JAYRXP010000032.1:0-4234 GCA_041917395.1 Paludibacter sp. | reverse complement strand
TTTAATTTATATGGCGGTATTTATCGCTATCTGAATTTAGTGTATGTGCCGGCTTTATCTATCGAGCAACTGCATATTAAATCAACGGTTGATGTCAAAGGTACAGCCGGAAATTACGAAATCAGTTTAAAATTAGCCAATAAATCATCGGTATCAAAAGCAACACTTTTGCTGGAAATTAGTGATAACCAGGGAAAAATAATCAACTCGTCCAGTCAGGAGATAACTACTTTTGAAGGTGAAAAAGCCATTTTTACAGCTAAACTTAAAAAGCCAAAACTATGGTCGACACTACAACCGAACTTATACTCCTGTAAAGCTACCATTTCAACCGAATGGGGAACACAAACAGTAACCGAAAAGTTTGGGTTCCGATATGTAGAGTTTGTCGAAAAAGGTCCTTTTATGCTCAATGGCAGCCGTTTATTACTTCGAGGAACACATCGCCACGAAGACCATGCCGGACTTGGAGCAGCATTGACCGAAGACTTAATGCGCCGCGAACTGCTATTGATGAAAGAAATGGGTGTCAATTTTATTCGCCTTGGTCATTATCAGCAATCGCGTATTATTCTGAATTTATGCGATAGTTTGGGTATATTGGTTTGGGAAGAAATTCCGTGGTGTCGTGGAGGTCTAGGTGCTGAAGTGTACAAAGAACAAGGTCGCCGAATGATGTCCAACATGATTAACCAACATAAAAATCATCCTTCGGTTATTCTTTGGGGATTGGGCAACGAAAACGACTGGCCGGGCGATTTTGCGGAATTCGACAAGCAAAAAATCCGCGATTATATGACTGAGTTGCATCAACTTTCGCACCAGTTAGATCCAACACGCCTAACTTCTATTCGTCGTTGCGATTTTTGCAAAGACATACCGGATGTATACTCTCCATCGATATGGGCAGGTTGGTACAGAGGAATTTATACCGAATACAAAGAAATGACCGAAAAAGAAATAGCGGGAGTAAAACACTTCTTCCATGCCGAATGGGGTGGCGATAGCCATGCCGGACGACACTCCGAAGTACCCGACAAAGGTTTACAAAGCATTAAAACCGGACAAGGTGTGGATGAGCGCGCTGGTGATGCATCGTTGATTGGTGGTTCGGCACGTGCCTCGAAAGATGGCGACTGGAGCGAATCTTATATTTGCAATCTTTTCGAATGGCATCTGAAAGAACAGGAAACAATGCCTAACCTTACCGGTGCAGCGGCTTGGATTTTCAAAGATTTTTCTACGCCTGTTCGTCCCGATAATCCCGTTCCGTATATGAATCAGAAAGGTGTGGTTGAACGTGATTTAACACGTAAAGAGGCCTATTATGTTTTTCAATCGTACTGGACTGAAAAACCAATGGTTCACATTTACGGACACTCCTGGCCTGTACGCTGGGGCGAAGCGGGCGAAGAAAAGATGGTAAAGGTTTATTCGAATTGCGAACAAGCTGAATTAATCTTTAATGGTGTAAGTCAGGGCGTAAAAAAACGCAATTCGCAGGACTTTCCGGCAGCAGGATTGCGTTGGAATGTGAAGTACAACGCAGGCAAAAACACCATTAAAGTAATTGCCCGCAAAGGAAAACAAACAGTTACAGACGAAATTGTGCAAAACTACCAAACGGAAAAATGGGGTAAACCGGCTTTGATGACATTAACTAAAATTACTCAATCGAACGACACAGCTACCATCGAAGTAAAACTGTACGATGCCAATAAGGTTCAATGCTTGGATTCGCGTAAAGTAGTTCGTTTCGAGCTTACAGGCGATGGTCAGTTATTAGATAATCTTGGAACTTCGTCGGGCGCACGGGTAGTGGAATTGTACAACGGACGAGCCATTATTCGGGTGAAATTAAATGGCGGAAAAAATGTAGCAAGCGTAAAAAGCGAAGGAATACCAACTGCTTTGTGTGAATTGTAAATTTTTAAAAAAAAATCAAAAACCTCCGCACAATGAGACAAAAATCAATTTACCTTGTCCTATTTATTGCTTTTGTTAGCAGTTGCTTTGCTCAAGAAACCGAAATTAAAAAAGTACAGCTTCCGGAAAACTACCAATCGAAAATTGATGTAATTTACACAACCGTAAATAATTGGGACGGACGAATTGATTTGTATTTTAATCCAACGAGCACTGAACCAACACCAATCATACTTCACATTCACGGTGGAGGTTGGAATCACGGCACTAAAGAAAGTCAGGGCGGTTTCAGTTCGTACTTTAAAGCCGGATTTGCCGTGGCAAATGTGGAATACCGATTGGTGCAGGTGGCTCCTGCTCCCGCAGCTATCGAAGATATTAGATGTGCTCTAAATTATATAAAAACACATGCCAGCGAGTTGAATATCAACCCTCAAAAAATAATTATTTCGGGAGGTTCGGCAGGTGCACATTTGGCATTAATGGGAGGTTTGCTCGAAAACGACCGACGATTCGATACCAATTGCAAAGGAACTACCGACATGCGTGTGGCAGCCATTATCAGCAACTATGCGCCTACCGATTTTACCGATTTCGATTCCAAAATGAGTAAATTTAAATCACTCACAAACTGGCTGGGCAGTAAAGCCGGCGATGCTTCATTTCGTGCATCTGTTTCGCCAGTTACATATATTAAAAAGACAAGCCCACCCGTATTTATTGTACATGGCAATGCCGATCCGATTGTACCTTACGAACAATCGGTTATTCTTCAGCAGAAACTCAACGAAGCCGGTGTTTACAACGAATTCATTACCGTCGATGGCGGAAAACACGGCGGTTTCGACGCTGATAAAAAAACTGAAATACTCAAATCGCTGTATAACTTCCTGAAAACGACAAAAGTATTGAAGTAACATTCAACGCTTCGCTTTTGGTCGACCAATTTTATGTTTTACAACATATTTCGAAAAAAAGTCTCAAAATATTTTTTTTGTACAAAAAAGATAATCTATTTTTGGTCGACCAAACAATTGGTTGACCAAATATATTTTGTAGATTCTTGATTATTTATCTTTATTTCGAAATATTCTTATGAAAAAAATTACATTATTACTTATTTTTTGCTCTCTGTTTTTAAGTATAAAAGCAGCAGTTCTAATAGACGAGACATTTACAGCAATTCCTAATCCTCAATCAGCGAATACTGTAGAAACATCCGGGGGATGGACAGTTACTAATGGAGCCACATTTGGAAACTGCACAAGAACAACCACAGCTGGGGGAATAAAATATCCAGCTTCAGGAACCGAATATATCAATTCTCAGATTGGAAATACTCTTTCCAATCAATATACGGGAATCACTAGTGGTTCTTCATACGCTACTAAACAATTTTCAGCAAGTGGAATTAGTTCAGGTACAATTTACTTATCATTAATACTAAACTTATCACAATTAGGAACAAATGCCCAAATAATTGCACTTTGCCCTGATGCAAGCGCCGGAAGAACTGTTGCTTTGTGGGGTGGGAATGTAGTTTCGGGATCTACTTATAAATTAGGTTTAACAAGGGGCTCTACTTCTTCTACAGTGATAGTTTACAACAGCACTACATTAAATTTTGGAACTAATTATCTCGTAGTTCTTAAATATGACTTTTCAAATTCAACTGCTAGTTTATTTATCAATCCCAATATTAGTGGTATTGAATCAAACGAAACCGCATGGGTTACAGATAATACTTCGGATAATACTAAATTACCATCTTCTTTGAGCTATATCGTACAAAGAGGAGCTGGCGCAAACAGATCGGTTTGGACAGGAAGTGGCATGAGACTCTCTACTGAATGGAGTGATGCTGTTGCAGCTAAATCAACAGCAACTCAACTAACATCACCAACTATCAATACTACTACTTCAGTTACTTCAACTGGTTTTACAGCAAATTGGACACCAGTTTCAAATGCTACAGGCTATGATTTAAAAACTTATATGGGAAATAACTTAATTAGTACAACTAACTTTTCTGGGCAAGCTACATCGAGCGGCACTATAACAGGATTAATGTCGGGAATCACGTATACTTACAAAGTGATTGCCAAAGGAAATGGTTCAACTTATTCAGACTCAGAACTATCCACAGCATCCGAAAATATTACTACTTTGGATCCATATGCTGTAAATTCGATAAATACCGATTTCAATGATGGAAGTTGGGGAAGTAATCTTCCTTCAACATTAACAACCAATAATTATGGATCCAGCACAATAAATGGTTTTGAACTCACTGCGTCAGCAGTTTATA
>JAYRXP010000031.1:0-1899 GCA_041917395.1 Paludibacter sp. | reverse complement strand
ATCGCCATACATGGTGCCGGACATAAGCGTAACTTTATCGCCCAGGCGAAGATTCATTTTACGGCAAAGTTCGTCGGTAACCAGAATGTCACCCTTTGCAGCAGGCAGCTTTCCGGACAGGAGTTTCGATTTCAAATCCATGCGGTTTATTTCATCGCCGGTACCAATAAGGTGAAGCCCCATGCCCATTACGTTTCCCTGCGAACGTGTATTGCCGAGCGAATCGGGTGCATCGAGCATTCCGCCAAACTGAATACGATCGGTCCAGGTCATATCAGGATAATCGTGACGCAGTTTTTTCAACACTTCGCAGGCATTCAGTATGGCGTAATCGTTGGGCATTTGCGACTGGTTATTTTTGTAGGCGCTGGTCATTACCTTAACATGCCCCGAACTAAATTTGGCTGTGGACTCGATGCTGTCGTTGAAAATGCCATTGAGATACGACTGCAGAAAAACAGTTATCATCACCCCTATCGAAACAACAATTATGGGCAGCAAACTGCGGCTTTTGTCGCGCAGGAGTCCTTTGAATAAAAACTTTATCATTTCTATTTTTAGTTATCAGAAATTATGAAAATAAGAAATTAAGTAAATCGAACTACGTTACAAAAATAACAGCCCAAGGCTAAATATCGCCGTAGGCAAATAACAGCAGTAGCTATAGCGCCTTCCCCCGTATTGCTTCCGTCGGATTCATTCGGGCTATTTTGCGTGCAGGCAGATAACTTACAAGTGCCGTGACCACAAGGATAAAAAACATTGTTCCGAAAACAAGACCCGGCGTTACTAATGCATACATGGTGTCGCCCATTGCAATGCCCATTTCACCGGCATCCATATTGAATGATATACCTTTCACCACCATGTACCACAGAAGCGGTGTACCCCACACCGCTCCCACCCCGAACGACAGCAGGGCATTTATGGTTCCCTCGAGTGTGTAGTGCCACACCACCTGCTTTTGCGTCATGCCCAGCGCCACGAGCGTTCCTATTTCGCGCTGACGACGGAAAATGGCAAGTGTTTGCGTATCGAAAATGGCCAGCATAGCCAACAGCAGAAAGATGAAATACAACATACTTGTACCTTTCGACTTGGCTTTCACCAGCAGTCGGGTTGATTCGGTAAGTTTATCCACATCCCTGAAATTCCATCCTTCGGGCTGGCGCACCTGAGCGTCGGGAGATTTAACAAGCAGATTGGCACAGTTGGTTCTCAGTGTCATAGCGCGCAATCGGTCGATAGGCAACCACACACATCCGTTGTCGACTGACGGAACCGATGTTTTAAAAACTCCAACCACGCGAATATCAGCAGCTTCGTAAGTGCCGTTTTTGTCGCGCCAGCGCAGTGTCAACACATCGTTTAGCTTTAACCCGGTTTGTTTGGCCATAAATGCACCAATTACAACCGGAATCTCAGTAGTCGTGGCACTGAGGGTTGCCGTTGGTATTTTAAGCAGTTTCTGGTCGGGGCGTATTCCGCGAAGTATAACTCCCTGCATTCTGCCTCCGGGATAAATATTGGCCTGCGTTACCAGTATTGGCTCCACCAAATGATTGTCAATATCGGGCTGCATAACAGCTGGTACTTCTACCGCACTCGAATCGAACGTAAACGGATCGTAGGGATCGTATTTATTCTGCCAGTATTGTCCGTCGGCAATTTCCCATTTCACGGTATCTTCCACCGCCTGATTGCTCCAGCCTTTAAGAATACCCTGCAACAAAATAATCAGCACAAACGAAACAGACAAAACAAAAACAGTAAGCCATGTTTTCAATCCATTTCCCAGGAGGCTTTTTAAAGCTGTTTTGAAAAGCATGCCCCCGGTACCTAAAGGGGAGTTGGAATTAGTTTCGTCAATATTATTTTTAATCATAATTCAATATTGTT
>JAYRXP010000030.1:0-2208 GCA_041917395.1 Paludibacter sp. | reverse complement strand
TTTTTTTGTAATAATTACAATCAAATTATGAAAAATAATCTACATTTGCAGTATAAAAAGAGACAATCAATCAAAAACAAGCAATAATTAAAATTCATTCTTTATGAAAACACGCTTTACCACTTTTATTTTTTGCTTATTTACGCTTATTTTAAGTGCTCAAAATCAAACGCCTAATGTGGCTACTGATGGAACTTTAACTGTAACCGCAAGTGTAGGTTATTCATCGCCCTACTATTACGCTGTATGGATAAAAGGGACTAATGGTACATTTTTACGCACAATTACGATGTATGGATTAAGCTCTGGTAAGACAGATTACACAAGTGATTTAGTACATTGGTTTCCTGAAAGTGCAAAAAATCGTGTTAACGCCGTTACAGGAGCCACCAAAACATCTGCTATGACAAATAACGTTTCAACCTGGAATGGAAAGGACCAAACTAATACCAATATCGTACCTGATGGCACTTATACTGTTAGTATAGAAATGAGCTCTGAGTCTTATGGTACAAACAGTAAGTATGTTACTACAACTTTTACAAAGGGACCTGCTGTCGTAACATTGACACCAACGGCGGTTAGCCCGATATCAAATGTTACAGTAAAATGGCAACCTGCAAATACAGGAATCAATAACATTGAACTTTCCACACTTTACTCCATTTATCCCAACCCTGCTGTTTCGAATGTATATGTAAATGGGCCTGATGTGAAATCTATCGATGTTTTCACTCTTGAAGGAAAGCATATTTTTTCAAGCAATCAACAAAAACTCAACATAGCATCACTTAAAAAAGGAACATATTTGCTGAACATCAATACGGGAAAAGGATTGGTTTCGAAAAAACTGATTAAAAATTAAATTCAGGCTTTTTTCTGTATTAATCAACGTCAAAAATATACAATTATAAAAAAACCATTCTTGTTTTGACAGGAATGGTTTTTAATTTTGTAGCTAAATCATTTTTTAACATGCCTGAAACAAACAAACTCTGGACAAAAAGCTTTGTTGCAGCATGCATAGGTAACTTTTTGTTATTCTTTGCATTTTATCTTTTAGTTCCTGTTTTTCCACTTTATTTAATCGACGAATTTGCAGCTTCCAAATCGCTGATTGGTGTTCTACTTTCCAGCTATACCATTGCAGCGTTATTGATTCGTCCTTTTGCAGGTTTCATTCTCGATATGGTATATCGCAAACCCATTTACCTCGTTGCATTTTTTCTTTTTGTGGTTACTTTCGTTGGTTATCCTGTAGCCAATTCCATTGGTTTATTTTTGTTTTTCAGAATATTACATGGCTTTACATTTGGATTTGTAACAACTGCCGGCAACAGTCTCATTGTTGATGTCATACCCTCCGAACGACGTGGCGAAGGACTTGGGTTCTTTGGGGTTGCCAATACCATTGCAATGGCTGTAGGGCCAATGACCGGACTTTACATGCACGACCATTACAGTTACGATATCATTTTTTATACTGCCATTGGTACAGGTTTGCTGGGTTTTGTTTTTGCATCGATGATTAAAGCCGAAAACAAAGCTTCAAAATCGAAGGAACGGATTATGTGGGATCGTTTTTTTCTGTTTAAGGGATTCAATGCCGGCTTTGCACTACTGCTTATGGGCATCCCTTATGGAATGATTGTAACATATATTGCACTCTTTGGCCGTGAAATCGGCATTAGCAGCGGCACAGGTATGTTTTTCACATTTATGGCTTTAGGATTAACTATTTCCCGGTTCATCAGTGGCAAAATGGTTGACAGAGGTAAACTTACACAGGTAATTTCGTGGGGAACTGCATTGAGTTTAATTTCGTTTGTGATGCTTTCCGGACTGAAATTTATAGATAGTGGCTGGGAATTATTAATTCTGTTTTACCTCGTTTCGTTGCTGATGGGTATCGGCTATGGACTGATTTTTCCGGCTTACAACACACTTTTTGTGAATCTGGCTCCCAACAATCGCAGAGCAACGGCGAGTTCCACTTACATGACAAGCTGGGATATCGGCATTGGTTTGGGACTGGTTTCAGGCGGTTGGCTCGCCGACTCAACAGGAGGATTGGCTTTAGCATACCTGGCAGGAGGAGCAATTGCTGCAATTTCGCTCTTATTTTTTGTCAAAATTGCCGGACCACATTTTATCAGATATAAATTGAGATGAAGTGGTGATGTGTATGTCCCCAATCCGTCGGCTGAC
>JAYRXP010000029.1:0-2180 GCA_041917395.1 Paludibacter sp. | reverse complement strand
TTTTGGCCCGCGTCGTTACCGTTACCATTATGGTACCGACCTCAGGGTAAATGTGGGCGACACCGTGGTTGCGGCTTTTTCGGGAAGAATCAGGATTATTGATTACGAAGCGCGTGGTTACGGACATTACGTGGTAATCCGTCACGAAAATGGTCTCGAAACAGTTTATGCGCATCTTTCGCAGGTGTTGGTAAAACTTGATCAGAATGTGAAAACCGGCGAAATTATCGGTTTAGCAGGTAATACCGGCCGTTCTACAGGTCCTCACCTGCATTTCGAAACGCGTTATCTCGGCAATGCCATAAATCCGGCGAGTATCATTAATTTTTATACCGGAAAGGTACACAGCGATACTTATCTTATAACCAAATCAAAGTCTTTCTTTTATCAACGTGCTGTTGCTCAGGCAAAAAGATCGCAGACTGCTGTTAAATATTATACCGTTCGCAAAGGTGATAATCTCGGAAGTATCGCTGCCCGAAACGGTACCAGCGTGAAAAATTTGTGCCGGTTAAATGGTATCAAGGAAAAGAAATTGTTGCAGTTGGGACAAAGACTACGTGTTCGTTAATAAATTTGCTCATAATACATTGATTGCCATGAATGCTATTCAGTTTCCGGTAAAACTCCGGTTTAAAATTGGTACTATAGCCAACGATTTTGTTGCCGAAAATGTGAACGGTGAAACGATTTTTTATGTCCGACAAAAATTGCTGAAACTAATCGAAGAGGTTGAGGTTTTCAGTAGCGAAAGCCGTTCGGACTTACTTTACACCATTCGGGCTAATCGTTGGATTGATTTTAGCGCAACTTACACATTTACAAACCGGAATGGATATGAAACCGGACGAATTGTTCGCAAAGGCTGGGCATCGCTCTGGAAGGCAAATTATGAAATTTATGATGAAACACAGCAACTCGATTTAGCTGTTCGTGAAGAGAATCCGTGGGCAAAGGTTTTCGATTCGATGCTTGGGGAAATTCCTTTTCTGGGGCTATTATCCGGCTATCTGTTTCATCCTTCTTACATTGTAAAACGTCCGGATGGTACCGAAGTGGTTCGTTTAAAAAAGGAATCGTCGTTTTGGGGACGTATATTCACAATTGAAAAACTTTCGGAATTCGAAAGCGGAGAAGAAGAACGGGTTTTGCTGGGTTTGATGATGATGATTTTACTCGAACGGCAGCGTGGCTAAACTGGTATCAGAGTAGAAAAAAGCTGCTGATTAAGTATGGCATTCCCGCAGTTAGAATTCCGGCAGCAAGTTTAAAAGTATCGGTTTTGTAGAACACAAACATCAAAGCCAGATTAGGAAAAGCCGATAGCAACAGAATTTTGCCCAATAATACGCCGGGGTAAAGAAACCGAATCGTATCGATGAAACTTTTTTCGAAGGGCGAAAGCTGTTGCAAATAAAGCCATATAAATAATGGTGGTAAAAAAATACCTGGCAAAAAACCTATCCAAAAGTTGTTAAACTTTTCTATTTCCCAATTTTTACTTTTCAATTTTTTATTCTTTAAAGTTCCCAGTTTAAAAGGGATTTGGTCAGATTATAGTCGGTCATATCAATTTTTGATGGCACAACTGAAATATAACCATTTGCCAGTGCCCATTCGTCGGTATCGTGTGCTTCCGGTTCATGATTTTTAAAATATCCGGTGAGCCAAAAGTAAGTACGCCCCTGAGGGTCGGTTCTTTTAGCATACTCTTCGGTCCAGTTTCCCTTACACTGACGCGCAATTTTAACGCCTTTGATTTCACCTTTTGGCGCATTTACGTTGAGACAGGTTCCGTAAGGCAAGCCATTTTTCAGTGTTTCGCGTGCTATTTGCAAAATGTATTTTTCAAAATGGCTGAAATCAGCATTGTACGAATGGTCGCAAATAGAAAAGCCGATGGAAGTAATGCCGTTTTCGCATCCTTCGAGTACGGCACCCATTGTTCCCGAATAGATAATGTTGATGGCTGCATTCGAACCATGATTTATACCCGAAACCAATAAGTCTGGTTTGCGGTCGAGAATATCGTGGAGGGCAAGTTTAACACAATCGGTAGGCGTACCGTTACTTTTGTAGCGTACCAATCCTTCACGTTCTTCTGTTTTGGTATAACGCAGCGGGTGCGAAACGGTTATAGCATTCGACTGACCGGAGCGCGGACCATCAGGCGCCATGAC
>JAYRXP010000028.1:0-4636 GCA_041917395.1 Paludibacter sp. | reverse complement strand
TCGTAAACAAAAAGAAAATGCCATACGTGCAGCCAACGAAAAAGCCGACAAAATAATAGCCGAAGCACAACGCCAGGGCAATCTGTTAATCGACGAAGCCAAAAAGCAGGGCGATGCACTGATAGCAAAAGCAACCAACCCGCTTACGAAAAAAGCGGCCGAAATCGCTGCCCGAAAACTCGAGGAAACTGCCCGTAAACAAGCGGCTGTACTGGTTGACAAGGCCAAAGCTGAAGCTGCAAAAATAGTGGAACAAGCTGCAAACGAAGTGCAAATCTGACAATAAACGCCCGTAGTGAATGACTAAATCAAAATTCCCATACAGACCATCGAAGATTAGTATTCTATTCGATTTTATTTTTCTCGCTCTGTGTATTTTTGTTGTATTGCGTTATTTCCCGCTTACAACACAAAATCCGTTTGAGAAATATGATGTGGCAGCATTTATCTATCTGGGAATATGGTTTATCGTTTCTTACCTGTTGGGTCGTTATCGACCGTTACATCTGCAAAAATACGTTTACACATCGTTCAATCTGGTATACGCAACGATTATCACCTTTCTGACCATGTGGGCGATGTCGTATTTTTTGTTCGATAAATACTTTTCGGTTCGTGTTTTATTCACATTTACAACAGCTGTTTTTCTGGTTAACGCCGCCTTTCATCTTCTATACTTCGCCATGCTCTATGCCGCTAACTACGACGAGCAGACAGTTGAAACGGAAGTACGCACCGACGCCCGCCTCAAACCGGCCACACCGCTCGACGAAGAAAGTTACCGCGATTTATGTTCGGTAATTATCGATTTTTCGGGTGAAAAAGTATTTAACGAGTTGGCCGAAAACATCAACCTGCGAAGCGGAAACACCTATATCAGTTTTTCGACTTCGCTCAACGATTTCAAAGCCAAGCCCAAATACAAGTTTTCGGCAATAATAAATTTGCAGTTGCTCAACAATATCCGGGGAATTAACAAAATGTTCTCGGTCATTAACAACAAGTTGCCCGACGATGGCACTCTGGTTTGTTGTTTCGAAACAAAAAGCACGATCAAAAAGCGTTTCCTGAGCAAGTTCCCGCGCGGAATAAATTACATACTGTACACCATTGTTTTCTTTTTTAAGCGATTTATACCCAAACTTTTTCTCACCAAACGGATTTACTACGATCTGACAGGCGGTAAAAACCGCATACTTTCGAAAACCGAGGTGTTGGGACGCTTGTATCTTTGTGGTTTCGAAATTATAAAAGAGAAAAAAATCGGACAGATTAACTACGTGTATGCACGGCGGGTAAAACAACCGGACCCCAATATCAAGCGTTTTCACGGCCCGCTTATCAAGCTGAACAGAATAGGAAAAAACGGAAAAAAATTCGATGTATATAAATTTCGCACCATGCATCCTTATTCCGAATTTTTACAGGCTTATGTGTACAGCAAAAACAGCCTGCAGGAAGGAGGCAAATTCAAAAGAGATATACGTGTAACAACGCTGGGGCGCATAATGCGTAAATACTGGCTCGACGAATTACCAATGCTTATCAACCTCATGCGTGGCGAAATGAAACTGGTAGGCGTACGTCCGCTCAGTTCACATTTTTTCAGTCTTTACAGCAAAGAACTGCAGGAGTTGCGCACCAAATTTAAGCCCGGGCTGCTGCCGCCGTTCTATGCCGACATGCCCAAAACGCTCGAAGACATTGAAAATTCGGAAATGAACTACCTGCTTGCATGTCAGAAAAACGGCACCTTTCTTACCGACGTAAAATACTTTCTGCTTATATTGCGCAATATCCTTTTCCGGAATGCCCGAAGCGCCTGACAAAAGCAGGAAATTTAGCAGCATTATTTTTATACAGTTTATCAAGTGAAAGAATCATGAGAAAAATAATTTTTTGGCTGATTATTGGCGTTACCCTAACCATTCAGGCTCAGGAAATACCCCAACACATTTCGTACTACAAAGTATATGATTTTGTCGACGAGCTGGCCAACAGCGGGCTATACGATATAAATTCGGCCGTAAAGCCCTATAGCCGGAAACTTATACTCGAAAAACTGCTCGAAGCACAGGCTCAGCCCGACAAACTGACTGCCCGTCAAAAAGCAGAAATCAAGTTCTATCTCAACGATCTGGCAATCGAAAATAACCAGCTTCCGGACCTGAACTGGCATCTGTGGAAAAACGACAAAAGCAAAACTGCCCTGTTGCATCCGGGCATTCACTATCGCGATTCGCTATTCAAAGCCCGCATAACACCCGCACTGGGGATGAATGTTATCAGCAATTCTGCAGGCATTATCGTACAACGCTGGATTGGTGCCGAGTTTCAGGCTTCCATTGGCAAACACCTGTCGGTTTACGGAAGTTTGCGCGACCTGTCGAACAATGGCGAAAAGCTTTCGGGCTACACCTACCTCAACGATCAACCCGGCTATCAGTACAAGGAAGCAAGCTACGGTGGCGATTTCAGCGATTCGCGGGGTGGTATAAAACTATCTGCCAACTGGGGCTCAATCGGACTGGTTAAAGATAATGTTATCTGGGGCGACAACTACCACGGAGCCAATATCCTGTCGGGACGGGCACCCTCCTTCCCTATGATTACCCTGCACCTGAAACCTGTAAAATGGTTCGAAATGAATTACCTGCATGCATGGCTTGTATCGAATGTTAACGATAGTTCGTACTACTATCTGGAAAACGGAACGGCTAAATGGTATCGTCCGGCCAATAAATTTATGGCTGCCAATATGTTTACCTTTACTCCCGTGCGAAACCTGAAAATATCGGTCGGAAATTCTATTATTTATGCCGAAAAGACAATTCAGGGAGGTTATTTGTTACCTATTGCGTTCTACAAATCCATCGACCACACGCTTACGAAAGGCCTTGGCACCGAAAATCAGAATTCGCAAATGTTTGCAAACATTAGTTCGCGCAACCTGAAACATACCCATCTGTATACTTCGGTATACATCGACGAGTTCGACTTCAGCCGCTTAAAACCATCGAACAAAGAAGCAAACCCCATATCGGTAAAGGCCGGAGCCTGCGTAGCCAATTTCCCGATCAAGAATCTCTCGGCCGTTTTCGAGTACACCCGCAGCAATATTTTGAACTACAAACACTCCATACCCGTACTCACTTATGCGTCCAACGGTTACAACCTGGGGCATTACCTGGGCGACAATTCGCAGGAAATATATGCCGCATTGCAGTATAAACCTCTGCGTGGCCTCGACTTCAAACTCTTTTACACCAATGCCGCGCATGGCAACGAATACAATTACGTCCGGCGTGGCACATCCAACGGAATGACCGGAAATGTGCTCGGCATTATCAGCCAGCCATCGCTGGGCGAAATTATCTGGAAAAACGAAACCATCGGCCTGCACGGAACCTGCGAAGTAATAAACAACGCTTACGTGTTTTTCAAAGTGGAAAAAAGCAATATCACCGCGCAGCAACCAACCCTACCCGTTACCTTTGGCGAAAACCGCATGACGGCAGCAGAAACACTGAACCACTTTACACCCGCCTTTTATCAGGGAAATAAGCTAACCATCAGCGCCGGTTTCAGTTTCGGATTTTAGAGACAAACAAAGCGGAATTATCAAAAGTAAGTTCAAATAAATGAGAAAGTTTATTTTTTTGAACGCAAAGTCTCAAAAAAATTATTTATACTAACATACAATTTTTCATTTTGCTTTTATGGAAACGGACTTATGAAACAGTCGCTTTATTTTTTAAATTATTTCTTCTCAAGCAACGCTTTCAGATTAACAAGTCCCGTGTTAATATCGTCGCCCAGCACTTTATCCATATCTATAAAAAGCCCCATCAGGTTCATCGGATAGTTCATACTGCCCACAATACCCCATGTAACGCGGGTTTGCCCGGGAGCAATACTGTCGAAAGTCATATAAGCCTTGTCGTGCGACTCAAAAGGTTCGATAAAATGCAGATCGTAATCAATACGCTTTCCGTTTTCGATACTCCGTATAATTTGTTCGCCCTTGCCCACATCCGGGTTTTCGCTCTCCCAGCCCGACACAAAGCCAACCGTACCATCAACCCCCGTAAAGGTCTTTTTCATCGACGGATCCACACCCGCCCACTTGCTAAACTCATTCTGATTTTTCAGGTACTTCACATACCCGAAAACAACCGAATCAGCCTTATTAATTACCATCGAGCGCGACACATCAAATTCGCTCTTTACAAATGCAGCAGTTATAAGCGCCAGTGCCACCACGGCCGCAACCACTAATAAAACCCATTTAAGAATACGCATAATTGTTCGTTTTTAATGATTTACACACAAACACACCAATTGTTTCGGTGCCGCTAAAAAAACAGATTTCACATCCTTTTTGTTCGGGAAGGGTGAAACAGCGGGATTTTGCACAAAACAGCAAACAACAAATAATTGTTAATATTTTGATACTATTACATACTAACTAAAAATAAATTATTTAATTTACACTCAAAATAACCTGCTGGAAGGTTAACCCTGTAAGCAGCCTTAGCGCTGAATTAATTATCAAGAATTTACAATTTTAAAAATCAAAAATTATGGCACAGGAAAATCAAATCTCTGCTACGATACCAGCCGAAACCTTAGCTGC
>JAYRXP010000027.1:0-5072 GCA_041917395.1 Paludibacter sp. | reverse complement strand
TGGAGGAAGGAGAATGGTGGCTCGTTGCGCCTGAATTTGCAGATAAAAATCGTTTTGTATTAAAACCCTGTGTAAAATGGGGTGTAAAGCCCGGAAGTTACTCGTTTGTTAATGAGCTTTTTGCTCCAATGTTGTCCGTAGTTTGTGCCGATAATTTTGAACATGCTATAAATCTTGCCAATAGCTCGGAATATGGTCTGACAGCAGGACTGCAAACTCTCGACGAAAGCGAACGCAGAATCTGGAAAGAAAATATTGAAGCAGGAAATCTTTATATTAACCGGGGAATAACCGGTGCAATTGTAAGCCGTCAACCGTTCGGAGGAATGAAACGTTCCGCTTTTGGAGGAGGAATTAAGGCTGGCGGGCCTAACTACGTGAGTTGTTTTGTGAACATCCAGAACAAATCTGGTTTGAATGATACGGAAGCAGTAGCCGATTTGGGAGATTTCAAAACCGGAGCTGCTATTTTGCGTAACGAAGACAAGCGAAAATACGAACTGGCTGTAGCGAGCTATCTCCGTAACTACAGAGAAGAATTTGCTGTCGAGCGGGATATTCACAACCTGCTGGGTGAGCAAAATATTTTCCGGTATTTGCCACTGAAAAATATGTTGTTCCGAATTTACGAAAAAGATGAGTTGGTAGATATTCTTATGGTATTGGCCGCTGCAAGAATCTCAAAAACTCCTCTTTACGTGAGCGTTAATCAGAGAGATTCCAGGTTGGATCTTATTAAAACACTGACAAAGTCTGGTGATGTTTTAATCCAGACCGAAGACGAATTTACAGCTACAATGTATAACTATGAGCGAGTAAGAACCTGTAGTGCCGATTTGTCAGAAAAAGTGTTCGGTACCGCAGCCCGGTTCGGAAAGTACATCGCCATGCAACAGCCACTGGTTGAAGGGCGGTTGGAATTACTCAGCTACCTGAAAGAGCAGAGTGTAACGTATGAATATCATCGTTACGGAAGTAT
Source organism: Paludibacter sp. (assembly GCA_041917395.1). Lineage (GTDB taxonomy): Bacteria > Bacteroidota > Bacteroidia > Bacteroidales > Paludibacteraceae > Paludibacter. The sequence goes on along the minus strand of JAYRXP010000027.1, from coordinate 4,093 downwards.
TACGGAAAAACCGGAGTTATAAATTTCGGATAACTTTATCGATGACAGCGCTTTCGAATCCACGACTTTGGGCAAAATTAAACAATTTGCCCATTTTTTCGTATTCGTATTCCCATTTTATGGTCTTAATTTTCGCTTTGAGTAGTACGGCCAGCATTTCTTCGTATTCACCATCGTCGATAGTGTTGAGTGCATGCGTTATCAGGCTATTTTCTAACCCTTTTTGTTTTAAAGAATAAGATATTTTTATTTTCCCCCATTTGTTAAAATGAAATTTATCTTTGACGAAAGCGATGCAAAATCGTTTCTCGTTGATAAAATCATCCTCTTTCAGGCGATCAATTATTTTGCCGGCCTTGTCGGGTTCAATTCCCCATGCTTTTAATTTCAACTCAACCTCAGAGATACAGTGCTCTGATATAGAACAATACGATGCTGCTTTGTGCAGAAGTTCGTCGAATGTATATTCTTTCATACTTTCAGATGCTTGAAGATTTTTACACGCAAAAATAGCAATATTAAATTATAAACAAACTATTTATTAACTTTGGCATAAAAATTGGGAAATAAGAAATGGTTCTTATTTAAAACCAGGCATACAAAATATATGGTAAAGTCGTTGCTGCAAAGCTTTTTCGTGCTTTTGTTTACTTTTATTTCGGGTAATACCGAGGTAAATGCTTTAGTATACAGAACTCAAATATTTGAACCTTCAATAAAAACTCTTCAAATTGGAAGAGTTGGTGAGAAATATTCTTCGAATTTGCTGGAACTGAATGGAAGCGATATTTTGCGTGTAAAGTTTGATGAACTTTCGCACAACGCTCATGCGTACAGTTATAAGGTGTTGCATTGTAATGCTGACTGGACTCAAAGTAATCTTTCTACAAATGAGTATCTTGAGGGTTACACGTCGGCTAATATAAACGATTATGCTCTTTCGTCGGCAACGACTTTTTTGTATACAAATTACCGTTTCGATTTACCAAACGATAATATGAAATTCAAAATATCGGGTAATTATGTGGTAATCATAGCGGAAGATAATCAGTTTGATAAGCCTGTAGCGCAAATCTGTTTTTCGGTTTTTGAGCCGAAAGTTACGATTCAACACACGATCCGCGCCAATACAGACATAGAACTTAACGGACGTTTTCAGCAAATAGACTTTGATTTATCGCTAAATGGCGTTTCTGTTCAAAATCCTATGAATGAACTGAAAGTCGTTGTTCGTCAGAATAATCGCTTTGATAACGAGGTTTTTGGTGTACAACCTACCTACATGAATGGTTCAAAACTGACATTTACTAATAATAAACTGCTTATTTTTGAGGGTGGTAATGAGTTTCACAGTTTTGATATTTCGTCGGTATATGCAGCGAGCAGGGGTGTGGATAGAATAAAATTCATTCAACCTCATTACGAAGTTTTTTTGACTCCCGATAAAATTGAAACGTCAACTGCCTACAACCATGAATTCGATGCAAACGGAAAATTTGTTGTGAACTTTCAGGAAGCTGTAGACAATTCGGATACTGAGGCAGATTATATGTACGTTAATTTTGTGTTGCCTGCAAAGCAACCTTTTTTTGATGGTCAGATTTATGCCGGAGGTGATTTTAATTATAATCTGTTGACTGAAAGTACGAAATTAAGCTATGATTTTAATGCCGGAACGTATTTTTACAGAACAATATTGAAACAGGGAGGTTATAACTATCAATACAGGTTCTTGCAAAAGGGGAGTAATAAAGCTTCTGTAGAGCGTGTGGAGGGAAGTTACTGGCAAACAAACAATGAATACGGAATTTATGTCTACTATCGTCCGGTTGGAGGAAGATATGACCAGTTAATCGGATTCAAGAAATTTGATAAATAAGTAGTTTCTTGTCTGAAAATATCTAAAAGTCGATTCACATACCGCGAAAGGCTTTATTATTAGGCTTTTTTATTTAAAATGAATACAATTATTTAAAATTAATTATTACTTTTGTAGCGTGAATTTTTGTGCCCGATAAGTTGATTAAATCTTTTAGTTTTCAGTGTTTTAGGTTTTTCAATTTCACGGAGTTTTATCATAATTATTTTTTAATATTGCTGACAAAACATTTAGAATAGATTCTTGTTTAACTTAACATGATTACTGTTTGAATTAAGATAAGCGCATGGAAAAAAAATATCAGATAATATATATCTGGTCGTTTATTATAATATCAGGAATTATACTCCTTCTGTTATATACTCCTCTGGGAGGCGATCTGCACTACGCTGCTTACAGCGAACAGAGCAGGTATGCTGTTTCTCCGGGGGTTAATTTTGACAGGCAGGTTGGAAATTTCTCGGGTGGCTCATCTTCGGGTGGTTCCTACAATTATGCTCCTTCACAGCAAGCTTATGTGTCACCATCGTTTCAGAATGGTGGTGGATCCAATTTTTCGGGTGGTAATTCACTCAATAATAATTCTAACTACAGTGGAGGAAATTTAGCATTGTCGTCAAACAAAATAAAATCTTTCGGGGCATCTTCTTCAGGGGGCGCTGTTGGTGGTATGGCAGCTGTTAGTCGTAAATCAGGTACAGAAGTTAACAGTACTCTATCAGGAGGTGGTGTAGATGGAAGTCTTTTTAATTCGACAGCAATTAACGATGGTGGAGTTATGCAACGTGCAGGAGAGGAAGATCCCCCTCTTGATCCCGGTGGAGATCCAACACAACCTCCGCTACCTATCGGGAATGAGATTGGAGCACTTTTATTTTTTGCCGGAATTTTTACAATTTACAAATGGCTCAGGTTGAGCCGTAAATAAAAACGACTTACACTTTTTTATCAGGTAAGTCGTTTTTTTATTGTTGTAAGTTGTTAATCCTTATACTACTTTTTTCATCGCAGTCATTGCTGCACGAAGTTGTGCTCCAACGATTTCGATAGAATGCGAACGTAATTCAGCGTTTACTTTTACTAATTCGAAATTATCAACGTGACCATCTTTACCTTCATTGAAGTTTTTGCCAATAATGTTGGTGTCTACTTTTGTCATAAAATCGGCCAAAAGCGGTTTACATGCGTGGTCGAACAAATAACAACCATATTCGGCAGTATCAGAAATTACACGGTTCATTTCGAACAGTTTTTTGCGTGCAATAGTATTTGCAATAAGTGGAGTTTCGTGTAACGATTCGTAGTACGCCGATTCAGGTTTAATGCCTGCACTGACCATTGTTTCGTAAGCCAGTTCTACACCCGATTTTACGAAAGCAACCATTAGGGTAGCATTGTCGAAATATTCCTGTTCGCTGATTTCAACATCGCTGGCAGGCGTTTTTTCAAATGCTGTTTCGGCTGTAGCAGCACGCCATGTTAACAGATTTTTGTCGCCGGCAGCCCAGTCTTCCATCATGATGCGTGAAAATTCACCTGACAAAATATCGTCCATATGCTTGATAAACAAGGGGCGCATAATATTTTTTAGTTCGTCGGCGATTTTATAAGCTTCAATTTTAGCCGGATTCGACAAACGGTCCATCATGTGGGTAATACCACCAATTTTTAATGCTTCTGTAATTACCTCCCAGCCGTATTGAACAAGTTTTGATGCATAACCGGCATCAATTCCTTTTTCAACCATTTTGTTGAACGAAAGGATTGAACCTGTCTGCAACAAACCGCAAAGAATGGTTTGCTCGCCCATTAAGTCCGATTTTACTTCGGCTACAAACGACGAAAGCAATACACCCGCTTTATGACCACCGGTACCAACGCAATAAGCTTTTGCAATTTCCAGACCGTCGCCATTCGGATCGTTGTCGCGGTGAACTGCAATCAATGTAGGTACACCAAAACCACGCAGGTATTCAGCGCGAACTTCCGATGCAGGCGATTTAGGCGCAATCATTACAACGGTAATGTCTTTGCGGATTTGCATGCCTTCTTCCACGATATTGAAACCGTGTGAATATGACAGACATGCGCCTTGTTTCATCAACGGAACCACGTTGTTTACAACACCTGTGTGTTGTTTGTCCGGAGCCAGATTTGAAACTAAATCGGCTGTTGGAATCAATTCCTCAAAAGTACCCACAACAAAACCGTTTT
>JAYRXP010000026.1:0-3614 GCA_041917395.1 Paludibacter sp. | reverse complement strand
GATTACAGCCGCGATTTCTTCGGAAAACAAACCAGCCTAACCGTTTCCGGTCAGCTCGAGGGCGAATTAGCCGCTATGGCGCTGGGAGCTATTTATACTTTCGGACCGACATTCCGTGCCGAAAACTCAAACACTCCGCGTCACTTAGCTGAATTCTGGATGATTGAGCCCGAAGTTGCTTTCAACGAAATTGCCGAAAACATGCAACTGGCTCAGGATTTTATTCAATACTGTATCCGCTGGGCGTTGGAAAACTGCAGGGAAGATCTCGACTTCCTGAGCGAAATGTACGACAAAGAACTTTACGAACGTTTGAACTTTGTGGTAAACAATGACTTTAAGCGTTTGACCTACACCGAAGGTGTTGAGATTCTGAAAGCCGCTGTGGCCAAAGGTCATAAATTTGAGTTCCCGGTTGACTGGGGTACCGATTTGCAATCGGAACACGAACGCTATCTGGTGGAACAACATTTTAAATGCCCGGTTATTTTGACTGATTATCCGAAAGAAATAAAATCGTTTTACATGAAACAAAACGATGATGGTAAAACAGTACGCGCTATGGATGTATTGTTCCCGAAAATCGGTGAAATAATCGGAGGTTCGCAGCGTGAAGAAAATTTTGAAAAACTCAGACAGCGCGCCGAAGAAATGGGTGTGCCAACCAAAGATATCTGGTGGTATCTGGAAACACGAAAATTCGGCACAGCACCCCATTCGGGCTTTGGTCTTGGTTTCGAACGTCTGCTTCTTTTTGTTACGGGAATGGCCAATATACGCGATGTAATACCATTTCCACGCACACCGAACAATGCAGAGTTCTAAATTGTTGTATCATGCTGAAATAGTTAATCGTAAATGAACTAATCGTAAATAACATAATGAGTAATATAAATAAAACTGAAGCTGAGAATGTAGTGATTCGTTTTACCGGCGACTCAGGCGATGGTATGCAGTTGACAGGAACTTTGTTCTCTAACCTGTCCGCTATTCTGGGAAACGAAATTTCAACTTTTCCTGATTTTCCTTCCGAAATACGTGCTCCACAAGGCACTTTGGGTGGCGTATCAGGATTTCAGGTAAATCTCGGAGCATCCAAGATTTATACCCCGGGCGATGATGCCGATGTAATGATTGCTATGAATCCGGCAGCGTTAAAAGTAAATGCGAAAGGAATTAAAAAGAACGGTGTTCTGATAATTGACACAGACTCATTCCAGAAATCCGATTTGGATAAGGCAGGATTTACAACTGAGAATCCTTTCGAGGAACTCAAACTTTCGGATACCATTCAAATCATTCCGGCTGCGCTTACTTCGCTTACAGTAGCCAGTCTCGAAGGTTTCGGACTCGATAATAAATCGGTTGTTCGAAGCAAAAATATGTTTGCGCTTGGTTTAGTATGCTGGTTGTTTAACCGCCCCATTGATCAGGCTATCCATTTTTTACAAAACAAATTCGGTAAAAAACCATCGATACTCGAGGCGAATGTAAAAGTTTTGACCGATGGATACAACTACGGACATAATCTGCATTTGGCAGTTTCTACTTACCTGGTTGATAAATCGCACGAAGTGCCCAAAGGTCGCTATACCAGTATAAACGGAAACAAAGCAACCGCCTGGGGACTTATAGCTGCTGCTCAAAAAGCAGGTTTGCAATTGTTTTTGGGAAGCTACCCGATTACTCCCGCCACCGATATTATGCAGGAGTTGGCCAATCGCAAAGACATGGGTGTAAAAGTGATTCAGGCTGAAGACGAAATTGCGGGTATAACCACAGCCCTTGGAGCTTCATTTGCAGGTTCACTTGCTGCGACAAGTACATCGGGTCCCGGACTGGCACTAAAGTCGGAAGCTATTGGTTTGGCAGTAATGGCCGAATTACCTATCGTTATTGTTGATGTTATGCGTGGAGGACCGTCGACCGGCCTGCCTACCAAAACAGAACAAACCGACTTACTTCAGGCACTTTATGGCCGAAACGGAGAATCGCCTGCCGTAGTTATCGCGGCAAACACTCCCGACGACTGTTTCCATTATGCCTATATGGCTTCGAAAATTGCACTGGAACACATGACTCCGGTAATTTTACTTACCGACACATTTATTGCAAATGGTTCGTCGCTTTGGAAACTGCCTAAGTTAGCCGACCTTCCTGCCATTCAGCCAAATTTTGTAAAACCTGGCATGGAAGATATTAAGGTTACTTCGCGCGACCCCGAAACGCTCGCCCGCTATTGGGCTGTACCGGGCATGGAAGGCTTTAACCAGCGCAACGGAGGTTTGGAAAAAGATTTTACAACAGGAGCTATTTCCACCGACCCTGTTAATCATCAAAAAATGGTTGACACACGTCAGGCAAAAATAAATTACATAAGCAATGTAATCCCCGAAATACAACTCGAAGGTGACGAAACAGCAGACACATTGGTTATCAGTTGGGGCTCTACTCACGGTCACCTGATGACAGCTGTAAATAATCTGGTGAAAGCCGGCGAGAAAGTGGCTTTGGCACATTTCAGTTATATTCATCCGCTTCCTAAAAACACAGAAGAAGTAATCCGGAAATTTAAAAAAGTGCTCGTTTGTGAACTTAACAGCGGACAATTTGCCACTTACCTGCGCTCCAAGGTGCCGGGCGAATACAAGCAGTTCAACAAAGTTCAGGGACAACCATTTAATGTTGCCGAACTGGAAGAAGCTATTCAATTAATAATTAATAATGGGTAATTAATAATGGAAACAATCGTAAAACAATATACTGCCAAAGATTTTAAAAGCGACCAATACGTACGTTGGTGTCCGGGTTGTGGCGATTACGCCCTGCTCAACACACTGCAAAAAGTAATGGCCGAGTTAGGTGTTGATCCAAAGGATATTGCAACAGTTTCGGGTATTGGATGTTCATCACGCCTGCCATACTACACTTCGGGATATGGTTTTCATACTATTCACGGACGTGGAGCTGCTGTGGCAACAGGCGTTAAAGTAGCAAACCCAAAACTCACTGTTTGGCAAATCACCGGCGATGGCGACTGTCTGGCAATTGGTGGAAATCACTTCATTCACAGTGTGCGTCGCAATGTCGACATCAATGTTTTGTTGTTCAACAACCAGATTTACGGACTAACCAAAGGCCAGTTTTCACCAACTACCAAAAAGGGATTTATAACAAAATCTTCTCCGTTTGGAACCGTTGAACGCCCGTTCCGTCCGGCTGAACTCACACTGGGAGCTCGCGGCACTTTCTTCGGACGTGTATTAGATGTCGACCTGAAATCGTCGCACGCCACCATGATGGCTGCTGCAGCTCACAAAGGCACATCAGTTGTAGAATGTCTCGTAAACTGTGTGATTTTCAACGATGGAGCACATAGCTGGTTATCCGAAAAAGAAACGCGCTACGACCGTATCATAATTCTGGAACACGGCAAACCAATGATTTTCGGCAAAAACAGCGACAAAGGATTAATGCTGGATGGATTTAACCTGAAAGTGGTTACATTAGGTGAAAATGGAGTTACCGAAGCCGATTTGCTGGTTCACGATGCCAAATGCGATGACTTTATGCTTCAAATGAAGTTAGCGTTAATGGAAGGTCCTGAATTCCCG
>JAYRXP010000025.1:0-3808 GCA_041917395.1 Paludibacter sp. | reverse complement strand
AATGCGGTTCGTAAAAGCTTTTCGTACGACGGTGTTATTAGCTCAAAACTGATAAAAGGAAAAGAGGAAGAAGCCCAAAAGTACCGAGATTACTTCGATATGTCCGAAAAACTAAGCAGATGTTCTTCGCATCGTTTGCTTGCCATGCGCCGTGGCGAAACTGAGGGATTTTTGCGGGTTTCAATAAGTCCGGACGATGAAAAATGTCTGGAAAAATTAGAACGTATTTTTGTAAAAAGCGATAATGAATCGGGAGATATTGTTTATGAGGCGATTAAAGATAGCTACAAACGATTATTAAAACCTGCAATTGAGACTGAATTTGCTTCTGAAAGTAAACAAAAAGCTGATATTGAGGCTATTCGGGTATTTGCGGAAAATCTTCGTCAGCTTTTACTCGCACCTCCGTTGGGCCAAAAGCGGGTAATGGGAATTGACCCTGGCTTCCGCACAGGCTGTAAAGTTGTATGTCTCGATGCGCAGGGAGCTCTGTTACACAACGAAACAATTTACCCGCATCAGCCTCAAAATGAATATGCACAGGCAACACGGAAGATCCAAAAAATGGTGGAAGCCTATAATATTCAGGCAATTGCTATCGGAAATGGCACAGCTGGGCGCGAGACAGAACATTTTATTCAGAATATTCGCTACGATCGCGAAGTTCAGGTTTTTGTAGTCAGCGAAAACGGTGCTTCTATTTATTCGGCATCTAAAATTGCCCGTGAGGAGTTTCCCGATTATGATGTTACCGTCCGTGGAGCTGTTTCTATTGGTCGCAGACTAATGGATCCATTGGCTGAACTGGTAAAGATTGATCCGAAATCAATTGGAGTAGGTCAATATCAACATGATGTGGACCAAACTTTACTGAAAAAGTCATTAGACCAAACAGTTGAAAATGCTGTAAATCGGGTGGGAGTGAATCTTAACACTGCTAGTAAGCATCTACTCACTTATGTTTCAGGTCTTGGACCACAATTGGCTCAAAATATAGTGGATTACCGTACCGAAAATGGAGCTTTCAGAAGCCGAAAAGAGTTATTAAAGGTGCCGAAAATGGGGGCAAAAACATTTGAACAGTGCGCCGGATTTTTACGAATTCAAAATGGAGATAATCCGCTCGATAATTCGGCTGTTCATCCCGAAAGTTATCCGGTTGTGGAACGAATGGCCAGGGACTTAAAAGTTCAGTTGAATGAGTTGATCCAGAATAAATTGTTAATACAATCTGTTGATAAACAAAATTATATAACAGATAAAATAGGATTGCCAACGCTTACAGATATTCTGATTGAGCTCGAAAAGCCTGGTCGTGATCCGCGTGAGTCCGTAAAAGTTTTCGAATTTGATGCTTCAGTTAAAACGATTAATGATTTGCGAATGGGCATGGAATTACCCGGTATAGTGACCAATATCACTAATTTTGGGGCCTTTGTTGATGTTGGCATCAAAGAAAACGGACTGATACATATCTCAAATATGTCCGACAAATTTATTTCTAATCCAGCCGAAATTGTTTCGCTTCATCAGCATGTTAAAGTGCAGGTACTCGAAGTTGACAATGTTCGAAAACGTGTTCAACTCAGGCTTTTGAAGTAATTTTTTTACATTCAATAATTACTTTCGATTCGTCTGCCAGCGTACAACCGAATAAATAGGTGTCGCCACCATCGGCAATGCCTGTTTTCTTTTTTAGCTCTTCAGGTTTAAGAGGGAAGTTGCGGGTAGAAATATTGGCTTTCGGAACCTGTTTTTTTAATTCAGTTAAATCTTTTTTGTTCATTCCCCAAACTTTTTCTACGTTAAAACTTCGACCAGGAAACTCACAAATTAAATTTTCGGAGGTATATAAATGAGTATTTTTGCTTAACTTGTTTAAATTAAATGAATTAGCAATGCTTTTGAATGCTCCGGCTTTCAACACAGAGCTGTTTGGTTCGTATAGATAGTTTTCAATTTTTGTTGAAAAATTGAAAACTGCATTTTTTTCAGACTCTTTTGTGAATTCGAAACCCTCAATAGAGTTACTCTTTAATATATTGATAGCCTTGTATTTAATTTCAATTGCTTTTGCCGGCCTTAATAATAACAAAACTTCCTTACACTCATTCTCAACCGATATAATGTGAACCTCGTGTACATTGGATAAAGCATTTATTGCCGCCGAAATATCGAGCATAGGTGATAATTTAACCATCAATAAGTTGGTTTTTTTCAGAATTAGCTGGTAAATTTGAGTCATGTCTGGTTCGCAATCACTCAAAAACACGGTTTTTTCTCCTGTTTTATCACGCCTTGCCGGATCAACAAAAACACAATCAGTTAGTGGCATTTTGTCAATGTATTCAACAGCATCAGCATTAATCACAGAAATATTTTTTGCACCAAGTGCTTCGAAATTATGTTTTGCTATTTCACATAACTCTTTATTTCTCTCAATATAAATGGATTGTTCAAAATGTTGTGAAATGAAATAAAAATCAACGCCGAACCCACCAGTAATATCAATAAATATATTTCCTTCGCACAATGATTTTTTGTATAAAGCAGTTGATTCTGAGGAGCTTTGTTCTAAATTAAGCTGTGGTGGAAAGACAATGTTTTTTGTTGAACAAAAAGTGGGTATTTTGTATTTTATCCGTTGTAATCCAGCTATTTGTAGATAGGCAAACTCATAATCAACTGCTTTGTCAGTGCGTTTTATCAACAATAATTTCTTAAAATCAGACTGACTGTTTTCCGCAATGAAATTTTCTGTTTCAGGATTAATCATTTTACTTAAATATTTATTCAGTCTCAAAAGTACTTATTTTTCTGTGATAATTAAAATGTAATGTTTTCAATAAAATATCATGTTTAATTATAATTGAATTTCAGAAGGTTAAATATGTTTTTTTACACATACAAACCAAACTTTCAAACTTAGCAGATTGTTTTTAAAAAAGAACACAAATTACGAACTTTAAATTAAGTATTATGAACAATCAGGATTTTAACCAAATTCATCTGAATATAAGGATGAATATTCAGAATTATAACCATTCGGGAGCAAGTGGTCATATCCAGGACATTAAGCGCGAAGCAAATCGATTTGTAGATACTATAAAACCGGAAATTTCGGAATTAATAACAAAATTAAAATCCAGAGCAATCGCCTGTTACGATATTGAAGAATTTTTGCTATCCAAAAGGGATAATATTGATTTAATTTTTTTGACTGATAAAGGTGTAAATGAAGAAGATATAGCTGAAATTAAAAATGATATTCTGCGTTTGGTAGCTTCCTCAGTAATGAATTCGTTCCTTGAGTCTTTGTTCCGAAATCAAAAACGAGCTCCCAATGTTGATACAAACTTGTTTATCAATTAATATTTTTTCGTTCAAAATGAGCCTGATTATTTCTAATCAGGCTTTTTTTTTAATTTTGTGCTCCAATAATAAATTATGAATTACGACGAAACACTTCAATACCTTTATAACAGACTACCCGTTTTTCACTTTACAGGTAGTAGCGCATACAAACCCGGACTCGAAAATACAATCCTGTTAATGGATGTGCTGAATCATCCTTACCGCAGATACAAGACTATACACGTGGCAGGTACAAATGGTAAAGGTTCGGTTTCACACTTTCTTTCGGCTATTCTTCAGGCAGCCGGATACAAAGTCGGTTTGTACACTTCACCTCATTTAGTAGATTTTGGAGAACGTATCCGTGTAAATGGGCAAGTTATTGATAAAGAATACGTCGTAAACTTTGTAGAAAATTACAAATCTGATTTTGATGTAATTCAGCCATCATTTT
>JAYRXP010000024.1:0-5681 GCA_041917395.1 Paludibacter sp. | reverse complement strand
TCCGGACTGCCACTTGGTGCTGTTGCTTCGCAAAATGTAACTGTAACTTCGACAGGTGCAACTACTGTAAATGTAGGATGTAGTGGTACAGTTACTGCACAGCCGGTTGTTACATTGGCAACAAGTCCGGTTACTGACCCGGTAAGTTTATCCGGATTTTCGTATAATTTTAAATCAGCATCTACAACTGAAAGAACTTTTACTGTTACAGGTACAAATTTAGTGGGAGATGTGGTTATTACTCCTCCAGTGAGCTATGAAATTTCATTGACTACCGGAACGGGTTTCGTTTCGACACCTATTACAATCACACCAACCGGAGGTACATTGCCTACGCCGAACCCAAGAACTATTTATGTGCGGTTAAAATCAGGTTTAGGGATTGGAAATTATAATGAGAGTATTATTGTAACATCAACTTATGCTGCAACTAAAACGGTTACACTGTCTGGTGTGGTGAATCCTATTGCTACGTTAACAACAAATATTTCGTGGTTAGCCGGATTTATTTATTCGGGTACAGGGCCTTCTGCAGCTCAAACATTCCAATTAACCGGAACTAATCTTGGAACAAATAACGTTACAGTTACGCCACCAACTGATTTTGAACTATCAGTAAATGGGACATCATGGAATACCACAGCGTTTACAATAGCTCCGACAGCGGGAAGTGTTAATCAAACAATTTATGCCCGTTTACGTTCAAATAGGACAGCCGGAACTACATACGGACCACAAAATGTTACTTTAACAGCGACAGGTGCAGTAGTTAAAACTGTGGCTTTAAGTGGTTATGTGGCAAGTGCAGCTACAATATTGGTTTCACGCACTACATTGACAGGTTTTGGTTATTTATTTGGGTCTGGACCAGCGGTGGCGCAATCTGTTACAATAAGCGGAGCCGTTTTGTCAAATAACATCACCGTCACACCTCCTGCAAATTACGAAATATTAAATCCATCGACAGGTTTATATCAATCTACAGCAATTACGTTGACTCGTTCAGGGACTACTGTGGATGCCACAGAGGTTTTTGTGAGATTAAAAGTAGGTTTAGATGCAGGTGATTATACCGGCGATATAGTCGCAAGTTCAAGCCCGGCAGCAAATAAAACAGTTACACTTACAGGTAAAGTCTTTGCGACTCCTTTGATTACATCTTCAGGAGGTGGTAATTTTTGTATTGGAGAATCAGTTAATTTGACAAGTTCGGGTACTGATGTGCAAAGTCAGTTCTGGACAGGACCGAATAACTTCTATGCTAATACTACAAATACTACGTTGAGTAATGTTACAGAATCGATGAGTGGTAATTATACTGTGACAGGAAATGTTGTTGTCGGGGGCAATTTGATTTTTAACGGAGATTTTGAATTAGGAAACACTGGTGTTGGTAGTAGCTACACTTATGTAGCTCCGGCAGCCAATGCTTTACAACCAGAAGATTTATATACTATTGTTGCATTGCCGAGTAGTGTGCACAGTAATTTTAATAACACTCCGGATCATACGGCGGCACCGGGTACATTGCAAATGGTTATAAATGGTTACAGAACTGCAGGTGTTGTTGTTTGGTCGCAGAGTGTACCTGTCGTGAATAATGCTAATTATGAATTCAGCTATTGGCTTCAAACAGTGGTAAATGGAGTTGACCCTGCACCATCAAAACTACAATTGTACGTTAATGGTGTAATGGCAGGACCAATTTATACTGCTAATCCGAATTCAGGAAACTGGACTCAATACATTTATAATACAAATGCAGGTTCGAATAATGTGCTGAATCTGGAACTCATAAACCAAACTACAGCAGCAAATGGTAATGACTTTGCATTGGATGATATTTCATTCAGGCAAATTCTTTCGTCAACATCCACACAAAATGTTACAGTATCGCCATCGGTAGTCGCTTCTGTTACTGTTACATATACACCTACTCAGGTCAATACAAATACCCCAATTGTGTTTACTGCTAATCCTGTTAATGGTGGTGAAACACCAACCTATAAATGGTTTGTAGGAGGAGTGGAACAAGTGGGTCAAACAGCGTCTACATTTAACTACACACAGACTACCGCGGGCAGTTTAACTGTTCGTTGTGAAATGACTTCGTCTATTACCTGTGCTGCACCAAAGCCTGCTTCGGATACGAAAGTAATAACAGTTACAAATCCGGTTAATTACTGGATGGGTTACATTGATACCGATTGGGGTAAATCTGCTAACTGGACAGCTGGTTATGTACCCGCAACCGGCGATAATGTGATTTATGCTACAGTTGCTAACTTTGGTACTGCTGCTATGCGAGATTTACAGTTGGATAAGAACCGGACTATAGGTAGCTTAATTAATGCAACGATTAGAAGGCTGGTTATACCTGCAAATCTGACTTTGAATTGCAACAGTGTGATAACTGTAACGCCACCTGAAACAAATCCGGTTACCAATGCCGAAGATTTGATTTATATCTATGCAAGTACGACTTTGCCTAATGGTTCGATTATTTACAAAAATCCACAAAATATACCTGCTTATGGTACAGTCGAAATGTATTCGCCTGCAAGTTGGGATTTGAGTCGCCCGATAAATCAAAAATACAATTGGCAGTATTTTGGAATTCCCGTATTATCATTACCTGCACTGCCAACTTTCTACGGTGCTTATGTACGTCAATTATTAGAAAGTGATAAAGATACTGCAACACACTGGCAGGCGCTTAACAACCTGTCTGTATTGGTTCCTTTTAAAGGTTATGAACTCTGTCAGAAAAATGCAAATACATTGTATCAATTTAAGGGGCAGTTGGTGAATTCAGACTTTAATTCAGGTCAGTTTGCCAAAACCTCAGGGGCTCTGTATCCGGGTCAGCATTTGTTTGCAAATCCATATACGAGTGCCATCGATATCAGACAGATTGAGTTTGGTTCCAATGTGGAGGCGACAGCCTATCTTTATAACACAGGTACATTTATCAGCTGGAGAAATAATCCAAATAAGTCAGTTTACATGGAAACTGCAGTACCCGGACAATATACATCTGCTCCCAAAAATCAGGCGGGAATGTTCCCCGGAGTTCCAAGACAGATACCGTCAATGGGTACATTTATGGTGAGAATATTAACCGCTAATCAAAGTACACCACAATCTTATGTGGCTTTGAATTACAACACTGTAGCCATGGGTAATTCAGAAAGGCAGCGGGCTAAGGCAGCTTCACTGACTGACGAACAAACCACAACAAGTATAATTGTAGAGGGTGAATTTGGAGTTGACAGAATGTGGCTGATGTCTCACGAAATGTATTCGCGTGAATTTGATAATGGTTTCGATGGAAAGAAAATTATTGGAAATGCATTAAGTCCGCAAATTTATGCTGTGGAACGCGACGGTAATTATCAGATTAATTCGGTTGATGATATTAATAATACTACATTGGCATTCGAGGCGGGTCAGGATAACGAATATAAAATGACATTTAATCACAACGATTTGACAATGAATAAATACAATAAAATTTTCCTGCACGATTTGGTGGAAAACAGAATTGTTGATATTACTCAAAGTGGTTCTGAATATACATTTAATGCTATCTCCGCTTCTCAACCAGCATTAAGATTTAAAATTATAGCTCAAAGTAATGAAGATGCAGTTGCAAATAAATCGCTTTCGAAGGTTTATTGTTCTGATAATAGTTTATATGTACAAAATTTTGCTGATATACAGGGCAAGGTCTACGTATATGATATTTCAGGACGGGCAATAGCTGTTAAATCAATTTCAGCAAATGGTAATATTCGTATTCAGGCGCCTGATAAAACGATTTATATTGTAAAAACGGTTCTTGGGACAACCACAGAAACAACAAAAATACTTTTTCAGTAGTATTTTCATAAATAACAAAAAAACAGAACCCAAAGCAAACATTTTTGAATGAATGTTTGTTTTGGGTTTTAATTTATTATCCAGGAATTAAAAAAATGACTTATAATATAAACACAACTTCTGATCGATATCTGAATTATAATCAGATACTTAAAACCGAATTCGCCGAGCGTATACAAAAAATATCTGTAAATGCTGGTTTTACGTGTCCGAACAGGGATGGGAGCAGGGGTTTCGGAGGATGCACTTATTGTAATAATCAGACATTTAGTCCTGAGTATTGCAAACCAACAAAATCAATTACCCAGCAGTTGGAAGAAGGAATTGCTTTTTTTCATCATAAATATCAGGCGCAGCTATATCTCGCTTATTTTCAGTCTTATACAAATACATACGATAAAATTGATAAACTAAAAGCTATTTACAATGAAGCATTAGCTCATCCTAAGGTTGTCGGAATCGTGATAGGTACCCGTCCTGACTGTGTGAATGACGAATTACTTGATTATTTCGCTGAGTTGTCAAAGAAGTATTACGTTATGATTGAGTATGGCATTGAATCTACCAACGACCGTACGCTGGAATTTATTAACCGTGGCCACGATTATGCCTGCGCTGAGAAAGCAATAAATGATACGGCTGCGCGTGGTATAAAGACCGGAGCACACCTGATTTTGGGTTTACCTCACGAAACCCGTGAAATGATACTGAATCATGCCCGACGTATCTCAAAACTACCGCTGACTGCTATAAAACTCCATCAGTTACAGTTGGTCAAAGGAACAAAAATGGCCAGGCAGTATGCCGAACATCCGGAGTGGTTTCATCTCTATACAGCCGATGAATATATTGATTTGGTGATTGACTTTATTGAGCTTCTAAACCCTGAAATTGCAGTAGAACGAATGATTTCGCAGTCTCCTCCCGGATTTTTGATAGCTCCGGAATGGGGTCTTAAAAATTTTGAGTTTGTGGTAAAAGCAGAGCGCCGAATGATTCAGAGAAACGCCCGGCAGGGAAGTAAATACAACAACTAAAGTAACCGGTTCGTTCGGTTATTTGTACAGCCGGAAAATCGGGTCATTGTTGATAACTTATCTTTTAGGCCGAATCTGCATACAGAAAATCTTCTTATCTTTATCAACTCAAATATTTCTTTTTTCAATTAGCATAACAAACTGTATTTCAGTTCTGCACTTATGAATAGTTTCGTTCACTTACACGTCCACTCTTATTTTTCAATTTTAGATGGTATGTCAAGTATTTCCGGTTTGGTGGATAAAGCTTCAAAATCGGGCATGACTGCCATCGCGTTAACCGACCATGGAAACATGTTTGGTGTAAAAGAGTTCTTCAATTATACCAAAAAGAAAAATGCAAAAGTTAAGGACCAGATAAAATCAATTCAGAATGAGTTAAAGTCAGCTGAATTGACTCCCGAACGCAGAACAGAACTGGAAACAGAGCTGGAAGCGGTAAAGAGTAAACTCTTCAAACCAATATTAGGCTGTGAGGCTTATGTGGCTCGTCGCAGTCGTAACTCAAAAGAACTTCAGGAAGACAGAAGCGGATATCATTTGGTTTTGTTGGCTAAAAACAAAACGGGTTATCGCAATTTGTGCAAATTGGTTTCGCATGGTTGGATCGAAGGTTTCTATTACAGGCCACGTATCGACCACGAAATATTGAAAAAGTACAGCGAAGGCCTTATTGCTTCGTCTGCCTGTTTGGGTGGTGAAATTCACAAAAAGGTAGAAAGCGGAAATTTAGAAGCCGCCGAAGAAGCTGTTTTGTGGTAC
>JAYRXP010000023.1:0-1858 GCA_041917395.1 Paludibacter sp. | reverse complement strand
AACTGATGAATGACTTTCCCGGTTTTGTTTTCGTTGTAGTCGAATCCATGTAGTGTAAGTGCAATTTTAATTCCGGTACCTGTTAACGCAAAATAAGCCAAAAGTGCATCAAGGGGCTGTTGGGCATGGACAATTTCAATTTTATGTTTTTTCAAAACAGTCCTTAATCTGAACAGATAGGCTATTATGTTTTTCCCGGGTTTCAACTGAAATACAGGAACACCAGACTCCCTGAATTCTGACTCGCAAACTCCTGTTTTCCGGTAAATGCCGATAGCATCGAGTTTGTTGGACCTGGCATTCCGAAATACATCGAGCATAAGTGTTTCCGTGCCACCCCGATTCAAAGAACCAAGTAAATATGCTATTTTCATTTAACTATAATCTTTTTGTGTGAATTAAAACGAAATTCATTAATTGCAAGATTATGACAAATAATTATCCAAATCTGTTGTCAAAGTCGATGTCAGCTTTTGCATTTAGCTTTTTAGAATCGCTATTTTACGAAAATTTGATTTTGTTGTAAACATGCCTTATTTAACAACTCGACTGTATTAGAATTAAATTCAGGATTACGCAGTGTAAAACTTTCATCAAAGCAATTGTCATAATTCATTTTCAATCGTTGTTTAGTTAAATAAGAGGACAGGTCTGAAATAACCTTTGCTGGGGTGCCTGCAGCAATAGAATTTGATGGAATATCTTTAGATACGATGCTTCCGGCACCAATCACGACATTATCGCCAATTCTTACTCCAGGTAAGACGATGGTTCCTGCGCCAAGAAAAACATTGTTTCCAATAACTACATTAGCCACCCGCGTATAATCCAAAAATAATTTGGTGCTGGCATCATGTGCAAGAATATGAACTCGCGGAGCCATTATTACATTATCGCCTATCGTAATATGCCAACAATGTGAAGGGTCGATTATAACCCCCTCCATTCGTTTAAAATTTACACCAATTTTCAAACCTCTGTCGATAAGTTTAGTCAGATTTTGCTCACCGCGAAATTGAGCTAATAATTTCTTTAAAATGTGTTTCATGTTAAATTCTTTTTGCGGTTATAAGTCGAATACTTTTTTTTGCAACACCTTTAAATCTGCTGCCCAACTTTTTATATTGATTGTAACATTTTATAATCACAATTGGTAGATGATAAAACAGATAATCAGTTTTACTTAACTTAGTGAAATCAACTTTTGATATAATTTTTTCTACTAAATCCTGATATGCATTCTGAATTCTATAACGCTGCAGTGAAATTATTCTTAACCTATCTAATAAATACTTTAAATCAGGTTGTTCTCTCTCATAAATTTCCAGATAATCCAGATTGAAAGTGAAAAATGTTTCAGGGTAATAAATCTTATCATCAACAACACCTCTGCTAGCCTGATCTACATCTTGATTGTAATTAGATAATTTTTTGTTCAAAAAAGCAACCTTATACTTCAATGCAATTCGTATCCATAAATCAAAATCCTCTCCCAGTTTCAATTTTGGTTTAAATCCTTCGAACTCAATGTAAATATATTTTGGAATCACAACTGCACCTGTCCATAAAGGCATCCACATGGTGTTTGCGTACACCTTACAATAATTGATATAACCCTTTTCAAAATCACGTTCAACTCCAATGTTAGCAGGCATAAAGTTGCCATTTTTAACTTTATAATAACTGCTTCCGTAGATTCCGGCATCCGGAAACTCTTCAATCAATACCTTCATTTCTTCCAGAAAGGTTGGTTCCCACCAATCGTCAGCATCTAAAAAGGCAATGTAAGGGAATTTCGCAAGTTGAACTCCATTGTTACGGGTATTGGAAACTCCCTGATTTTGCTGTTCAACGATTT
>JAYRXP010000022.1:0-4904 GCA_041917395.1 Paludibacter sp. | reverse complement strand
GGTTTTTTGTAAATTTCATCGCCTGCGAAAAGCATTTTACCCAGATAACCACGAATAAACGATTCCAGCGTATCATCGGAGTATTGTGCCAACCAATCAATCAGATTTAAATCGGTGTTGAAAAACTCCGAATTGTCGAGTGGCAGATAGGCATGCGTAATGGTGATTCCCCAATTGTACGTTCCCTCGTGATCTTTATCGTGTCCGTTTATGATTTCGAAAAATGCTGTCATAGCGCGTGGATCGCGTGAGAGGAAAGCTATTTTATCGTTCTTCTCAACGTTAAAATTCACATCTTTAAAAAGCACAGTTCCATCATCGAGCGTTTTTCCCAAGCCTGCAATTTCGAGTACCATATTGCCCGGTTCGCGATCGGGTGTGAAAATAATTCCCGGATATTTACGTGTCGACGGTTGAATCTCATCCACATTAAGCTTTTCAAGCATTTTTTTACGACTCGTAGCTTGTTTCGATTTAGCCACATTGGCACTGAAACGACGAATAAATTCTTCCAGTTCTTTCTTTTTCTCCTCAGCTTTCTTATTCTGCATTTGTTGCTGGCGAAGAGCCAACTGACTCGATTCGTACCAGAACGAATAGTTGCCCGGGAAAAGTTGTACTTTTCCATAATCAATATCCACGGTGTGCGTGCTCACTGCATCGAGGAAGTGACGGTCGTGCGATACAACCAATACCGTGTTTTCATAATTTGCCAGGTAGTTTTCGAGCCACATTACGGTTTCCACGTCGAGGTCATTCGTTGGCTCGTCGAGCAACAGGTTATCAGGTTTTCCGAAAAGTGCACGGGCGAGCAGCACACGTACCTTTTCCATACCACTAAGTTCTTTCATTAACTGATAATGAAGGTCTTCTTTTATCCCAAGTCCGCTAAGCAGTGCAGCCGCATCACTTTCAGCATTCCATCCGTTCATTTCTGAAAATTTATCTTCCAGTTCAGAGGCGCGAAGTCCATCTGCATCCGAAAAATCTTCTTTCAGGTAGATGGCGTCTTTTTCTTCTTTTATTTTCCACAGTACATCGTGTCCCATCATTACGGTATCGATAACTGTAAATTCGTCAAACTCAAAGTGGTCCTGTTTCAGAACGGAAAGTCGTTCGCCCGGTCCGAACTGAATAGTGCCGCGTGTAGGATCAAGATCGCCACTCAGCATTCTGATAAGTGTGGATTTTCCTGCACCGTTGGCTCCAATTACGCCATAGCAGTTGCCGGCAGTAAATTTCAGATTCACATCCGAAAATAAAACCCGTTTGCCAAATTGAATGGCTAAATTTGAAACTGTAATCATAATGAGTTTGTAAAAAGTTTGTAAAGTTCGTAAGGTTTTTAAAGTCCAATATATTTATTAAAAATAAAAAATAGAACGAATCTGTTTTATTAGACTTGCTCTATTTTTCATTTATGCTGACAATAAGGTGTTTATTCAATAATTCCTAATGTTCTGGCTGCTTTCGAAATTTTTTCGATAGATTCATCTATCTGGTCAAAAGTATGTGTTGCCATCAACGAATAACGTATCAACGAGTCTTCTGAAGGAACCGCCGGAGAAACCACAGGGTTTACAAAAACACCGTCTTCCATGAGCATTTTGGTGAGCATGAATGTTTTTGTGTTATCTCTTACAAACAACGGAATAATCGGTGATTGGGTTGGGCCAATTTCAAAACCGGCTTTCAAAAATGCATCTTTGGCACGGCCTGTATTTGCCCAAAGCTTTTCCTGACGCCAGGGTTCTTTTTCCATTACATCCAAAGCAGCTAACACACAGCCTGTTGAAGCCGGAGTGATTGATGCGCTGAATATCAATGTACGCGAGTTATGTTTCAAATAATTTATAACTTCCTCATTTGCAGCGATAAATCCACCAATAGTTCCGAGCGACTTGCTGAATGTACCCATGATCAGATCCACATCCTGCGAAGCGTTGAAATGTTCGCAAATACCGGCTCCGGTTTTTCCGAAAACACCGAGAGAATGAGCTTCGTCGACCATAATCGAAGCATTGTATTTTTTTGCAAGAGCAATCATTTCGGGCAATAAAGCCATATCGCCTTCCATGCTGAAAACACCATCGGTAACAATAACTTTAACTTTGTCAATTTCACATTTCTGGAGCATTTTTTCCAGAGATTCCATATCGTTGTGACGATATTTCAACAACTTAGAAAATGACAGGCGTTTTCCTTCGAAAATAGATGCATGGTCGTACTCGTCGAACAAAAGATAATCTTCGCGACCTGTGATACAGGATACCACACCAGAGTTGACAGTGAAACCGGTAGCATAAACCAACGCCGATTGCTTGTGAACCAACTTGGCTAAACGTTCCTCCAGTTCCAAATGAATGTCCAAAGTTCCATTCAAAAAACGTGACCCTGCACAACCGGTACCGTATTTTTCTACTGCTTTGATGGCACCTTCTTTTAGCGCCGGATGGTTTGTTAAACCCAAATAGCTGTTCGAACCAAACATTAAAACGCGTTTACCATTGATAGTTACAACTGTGTCTTGTTCCGATTCGATGGGGCGAAAATACGGGTAAACTCCCTGTTCTTTGTATTTCTGAGGAATGTCGTATTTTGCGAGTGTTTCCGTGAATAAACTCATAAGCATTTTTTTTAACGGCGACAAAGATACACATTTTATCCGGTTTATAGCGTTATTTTTTGTGTATAATGATATATTTTGGTAAATTTGCAAACCAAAATTATTGCTTAATTTACAGATGCCCAATAAAATAGACTTTCGATTGCTTCCCGACTTAGTGCTTAAAAATCAGCAGGAATGGGTTCGTTTTTTTAAAAAAAATAAGAAAAAAATTGAAGTTTCCGACCTTAAAATTCAGGCGTTGCATGAACGTATATCAGAACGAACCGATTGCCTTGCCTGCGGTAATTGTTGCCGGTCGCTCGGACCGCGCATAACTGATAAAGACCTTGAGCGATTGTCGAAAGTGTTGAGAATGAAATCAGTAGATTTTATAAACACCTATCTTAAAATTGACGAAGATGGTGATATGGTATTTAAATCCATGCCCTGTCCGTTTTTGGGCGACGATAATTATTGCGCAGTCTACGAATTCAGACCCAAAGCCTGTCGCGAATATCCGCATACCGATCGTAAAAAGTTTTATCAGATTTACATGTTGTCCGTAAAAAATGCCGAAACATGTCCGATAGTGTACGAAGTAATGGAAGAAATAAAGTTGATGTAATGATGTGGACAAACTATCATAGTCATTGTACGTTTTGCGATGGACGCGAACATATCGAAGAATTTATCAAATATGCTATTGCCAAAGGAATCCGGCGGTACGGAATTTCGTCGCATGCACCTATTCCGTTTGATACGCATTGGAATATGCGAGTTGACGATTTCGATGATTATATTTCAGAATTTCAAAGACTAAAAAATAAATATGCCGGTAGAATAGAATTATTTCTAGGTTTGGAGATTGATTATATTATCAATTGCACCAACGCTCAGACCGCAATTTTTCAGAATAATAATCTGGATTATAAAATTGGCTCTATTCATTATCTTGACCGCCTGGCTGATGGTTCGTATTGTTCAATCGATGGAAACTTCCGCGATTTCTACAGAGGAATGAACGAATTGTATGACGGCGACATTCGAAAAGTTACCCGGCGTTATTACGAAATCTCGAAAATGATGGTCGAAACAGGTGGTTTTGATATTGTCGGACATTTGGATAAAATAACCTTGCACGGCACACATTTTGCCGACTTTGATATAACTGCAACCTGGTATATTGATTTGTTTGCTGATTATTTGCAATTAATTAAACAGAAAAATCTGATTGTGGAGATTAATACAAAACCATTGATTGATAAAGGTATAACTTTTCCGGATAAGCAGTTTTTTCCCATGTTAAAGGACTTGCAAGTACCTATAACCGTGAATTCCGATTGCCATTATCCTTCGAAAGTGATTGATGGTTTTGCCGAAACATATGCCGAACTCCAGCGCGTGGGCTTTACCGAAACCTATCAATTAATCGATGGAAGTTGGCAGCCCGAAAAAATATAAAATTCTAAACTCGCAACTCAAAATTATCCTTTACTTTTCAGCAAATCTTCCAGTTTTATCAGTTCGTCGCGGTATTGTGCTGCTTCGAGGAATTCGAGCTTTTTCGCAGCTTCCTGCATGGCTTTGCGGGTTTTGGCTATGGCTTTTTCCAATGCCGGTTTCGACATGTATTGTACCACAGGGTCTGCAGCCACATTTTGCCTTTCTTCGGGTTCGATGTAAGCGTTTGGCTCCGCTTTGTTAAGCGAATTGCGTTCGCCTTTAATAATTGCAGTCGGGGTAATGCCGTGTTTCTCGTTGTAAACCAATTGTTTTTCGCGTCGCCGATTGGTTTCCTGAATGGTTTTGGCCATACTTTCGGTTATTTTGTCGGCATACATGATGACGCGTCCGTTCAGGTTTCGGGCAGCGCGTCCTGCTGTTTGTGTCAGTGATCGATGGGAGCGAAGGAAGCCTTCTTTGTCTGCATCCAAAATGGCTACAAGCGACACTTCCGGTAAATCCAATCCCTCGCGAAGCAGGTTTACACCCACCAACACATCGTAAATTCCACGTCGCAGGTCTTCCATTATTTGTACCCGATCCAGCGTATCCACGTCGGAATGGATATAATTACACCGAACATTCATTTTGGCCAAATAATCAGTCAGTTCTTCAGCCATTCGTTTGGTAAGCGTTGTTACCAACACACGTTCATCTTTTTCTGTTCTGACAACTATTTCTTCAAGCAGATCGTCGATTTGGTTCAGACTTGGACGAACATCTATAATAGGATCGAGCAATCCTGTGGGTCGAATAAGCTGATCAATGATTATTCCTTCACTTTTAGCCAGTT
>JAYRXP010000021.1:0-5793 GCA_041917395.1 Paludibacter sp. | reverse complement strand
TTTCATTGGTAAGCGTATCTGTGAGGGGGTTAAAGCATAAATCGCCGGCAATGGTAAGTGCAGCTACAATCTCCGGAGAGCTAATAAAATTATGTGTATTCGGATTTCCGTCGGCACGCTTGGCAAAATTGCGGTTGAACGAAGTTATAATAGAGTTTGGGCGCTCCGGAACATCAAATTCGCGTTTCCACTGACCGATACAGGGACCACAGGCATTTGCCATCACAACACCGCCTACCGATTCGAACTCGCCCAAAATGCCATCACGATCGGCAGTATAGCGTACCTGCTCCGATCCAGGATTAATAATAAACTGAGCCTGAACTTTTAATCCATCTTCTTTTGCCTTTTTCACAATAGAAGCCGCGCGTGTCAAATCTTCGTACGAAGAGTTTGTGCATGAACCAATAAGTCCAACTTCCATTTTTTGAGGATAACCTTTTTCTTTAACTATTTTGCCAAATTCCGAAACAGGATAAGCCAAATCGGGAGTAAACGGACCATTAATATGCGGTTCGAGTTCGCTGAGATTAATTTCAATCAGGCGATCGTAATATTTTTCAGGATTTGCCAATACTTCAGGATCTGCCTGCAGGTAAGCGCTGTTTTTCTGAGCTAATGCGGCAATTTCGGCACGGCCTGTAGCTTCGAGATAAGCCACTGATTTAGCATCGAACGGAAAAATAGAGGTTGTTGCGCCTACTTCGGCTCCCATATTGCAGATAGTACCTTTTCCAGTAGCCGAAAGCGATGCTGTTCCTTCGCCAAAATACTCAATAATGGCATTTGTTCCACCTTTTACGGTAAGAATACCTGCAAGTTTCAGAATCACATCTTTGGGCGAAGTCCACCCTGACATTTTTCCGGTAAGTTTCACGCCTATCAGCTTAGGCATTTTCAATTCCCAGGGCATTCCGGCCATAACATCCACTGCATCAGCACCACCAACTCCGATAGCTATCATACCAAGACCACCAGCATTTACGGTATGTGAATCGGTTCCCACCATCATTCCTCCGGGGAAAGCATAATTTTCAAGTACAACCTGATGAATAATCCCGGCTCCCGGTTTCCAGAAACCAATACCAAACTTATTGGAAACTGCACTCAGGAAATCATACACTTCACGATTGGTGTCATTGGCAGTTGCCAGATCGACATTTGCTGAAACATGAGCCTGTATAAGATGGTCGCAATGAACAGTGGAAGGTACAGCTACTTTCTTTCGTCCCGAATTCATAAGCTGCAGCAATGCCATTTGTGCTGTTGCATCCTGCATTGCAACCCTGTCAGGAGCAAAATTCACATAATCAACAGCACGCTCATAGGATTTTACAACTTCATCTTTAGCCAAATGAGCATAAAGAATTTTTTCGGTTAATGTCAACGGACGCTGCAAAATACGTTTTGCATTTTCAATCTTTTGGGGTAGCGAAGCGTACACCTGCTCCATCATTTCTTTGTCGAAAACCATCTTCTTTTTGTAATTTTATTCAATTTGTAATTATTTCAGCACCAAATATAGTAAAAAAATAAATACTACATTCAAAACACTTATTTAAACTAACAAATTAACAATTAATTGTGAAAAATGTTCACATACATACAGAAAAGGAAATTACCCTTCGACTAACGTAAAAAAACAGGTGATCTCAGGCAAGCAACACGCCAGTCATTGACAATGATCCCATCATTATTTTATCATTAAAAAACGAAACAGAATCGGCCTCATGTCGCGCTGATAAAATGTAAAGTAATGGCAAAAAATGCTCGGAAGTGGGTATTGAATATTTGAAAGAAGTGCCCATAGCCGCAAATTGAGTCAGGTCTTTTCCATTACCACCCTGAATCAGTTGTTTTACCGATTCGTTTGTTTCAGTTGCCCAATCGAAAGCAGCATCGGGATGATACCAGTCAACCATTCGCAGATTGTGCACAACATTCCCGCTACCCACTATTAAAACTCCATGATGACGCAAAAAGATCAGTTCTTTTCCTAATTCAAAATGCTCTGCGGGAGATAAATTCCGGTTCAGACTCATTTGAATGAGCGGGATATTGGCTTCGGGATAAAAATGTCGCAAAACACTCCAGCTTCCGTGATCAAAACCCCAATCAACGGTGTCGAGTCCAATTTTTTGGGATTTTACAGTATTTTTCAACATCTCAGCCAATTCCGGATTTCCATTGGCCGGATACTGAATATTATAAAGTTCGCGCGGAAAACCTCCGAAATCATGAATTGTTTTGGGATTTTGCATTGCCGTTAAATATGTTCCGGCAGTTTCCCAATGTGCCGAGACACACAATATTGCAGCAGGTTTCGGCATTGACTTTCCCAGCAATTGCCAGGTAAGCGAGTATTCATTTTGTTCGATGGCATTCATCGGGCTACCATGTCCGACAAAAAGCACAGGCATACGTTCTGTGGCAGGAAGCGATTTCAGAAAATTAATATTCTTGTCCATTTTCAATTTTCGTTTATTAAGAAACACCATTATCCATCAAAAAGTTATATGCCAGCCATGCCATACCACCAAAACCGACAGGCAGGGCATTTTCGTCAATCACAAAATCGGCAGAGTGCAAACCGCCTGTATTTTTGTTCGGTTCGCCCCTTACTCCAAAGCGATAAAAGGCAGCCGGATATTGCTGTGTGAAAAATGCAAAATCTTCGGATGTCATACGCATTTCCAAATCCACCACCTGATCTGCTCCTACCCAATCGGTGGCAAAGCTACGAGCCATTTTCGTAATTTCCCCATCATTAATTACACATGGGTAGCCATCCGGGATATCGATTTCGGCTGTACAACCGTAAGCTGCCGTAGTTTCGGTAATAATCCGGCGAATGTGCTGTTTGGCCTTTTCGCGCCAGGCCTCATCGACAGTACGCAATGTACCCGAAAGCTGAACCTCGTGCGGAATCACATTCTGTGCACCAGCGGCAATCAGTTTTCCGAAAGTGAGCACCATTGGCGTAAGCGGATGACAAAGACGACTCCGAACCTGTTGGAGCGAAACCAATGTTTGCGCGGTAGCCAGCACAGTATCGTTCACCAAATGCGGTAAAGCACCATGACCACCTTTACCTTTTACTTTCACGTGAATTTCGTCGGCTGAGGCCATAATTTTTCCGGGCAGAAAACCCATTGTTCCTGTTGGATAGTCGACAGAAACATGCTGTGCCAGAATCAACTCCGGCTTGTAGTCGTCGAAAACACCGGCTTCGAGCATAAGTCGTGCACCACCCGGAGCTTTTTCTTCGCCGGGCTGAAAAACAAGTAAAACCGTTCCTTCCCATTGATTGCTTATCGCTTTCAGAATACGCGCAGCACCAAGCAAACAGGCTGTATGAACGTCGTGTCCACATGCATGCATTACATTTTCGTTTTTCGATTTCCAATCAACATCTACAACTTCGCAAACCGGCAACGCATCCATATCGGCACGGAGGGCGATTATTTTTTTTTCCGGATTTTTTCCTTTCAGAATTCCCAAAACACCGGTTCCGGCAATACCTCTACGGTATTCAATACCCATATCTTTCAGTTCAGCACACACGAAAGCAGCTGTTTCGTACTCTTCGAACGAAAGTTCAGGATTTGCATGAATTGTACGGTAACATTTCGTTACATAATCCGTGTATTCGGCAACAAGTTTTTTTATTTCGGATTTCACTCTTTTCAATTTTTTAATGATACAAAAGTAAGACTTTTTTTGCGTTAATATAAAGAAAGTCCCGCAACAACTTTTGTTATTGCGGGAACATGTAACTAGCACAACATTTTCTTTTTTAAAACATTAAAAAGCGACTTAATGTTTTTCGAACTCGTCAGATTTAGATGTCTTTACGCATTTTTTTCACTTTATCCACTTTATCTTTCCTGAGTTCATTGAATTTTGCCATCTTTTCTTTTCCGATAATCTTTTCAATTTCAGCGTCCTGTTCCTTTTTAAAAGCGGCAATTTTCTGTTTACGTTCTTCAGCTATTTTTTGTTCCTGACTTTTAAACAACTGAATCAAAGCATCTTTTTCCGAATCAGACAGTCCGAGTTCAGTTTTCATTCGTTCGGCACGTTTCTCTGCCGAAAAATGCTCCCGTACCTTGTCCATTTTTCCGGCATCGGGCCTGCCGGGTTCAAAACCACGGTTATTCTGCATCAGTGCGCGGTTTTCCTTCATTTTACCGAATTGTTCTTCTCTTTCGGCCTGAAGTTGTTTCATTTTGTCGTTGCCGATAATCTTTTCAAGGTCGGCATCGTGTTTTTTGCGTAAAGCGACAAATTTTTCGCGTTGTTCGGGACCAATTGGTTCACTCTTTTCGCGCATGGCTTTCATTTCATCACGCATTACTGCCATTTCTTTTTCTTCCTGTTTGAGGAGTTCGAGTACTTTTACTTTCTGATCATTGGTTAACGATAAGTGTTGTGCCATTTTTTCAGCACGCATTTCGGGAGTTGCCATGGGGCGTGCATCGCCTTTTCCACCCTTACGCGGTGGTTGTGCATTTACAAACAGTGAGCCTGCGGCAAATACGAGAGCAAAAATTAATAATCTGGTTTTCATAACGATTGATTTTAAATTGTAAAACATGATTGTTGTTTGTTACACTATTGACCAACTGCATATTATCATAGTTTAAACGGACCTGAATTTTTAACAATTATTTTTAGCGCAAAAAAAATAGCCACCGAAGACATCGATAGCTATTTTATTGATAATCAAAAGTTAAAACTATTTCGAAGCCGTTGCATCGACGTATTGAATATTGTCTATGCAAACATACTGAGGTGTATTGATGCCCCACTGACCTTTGTCGCTCGAATCAAATTCAAACGTAATAAGGTTGACAGAACCCAGCGCACTTATGTCCACTTTGGCCCAGGCGTTTGACAGGAATGATTTTCCGTTTCTGAAATCGGCAAGATAATAATCTACTGTTCCGGTTTTGGTATTACCATTGTAGCCGGTGATTATTACCCTGAACCAGTCGCCTGCAGCAAACTTTTTCGAAAAACTGCTTCCGTTTTTCATTTCGTAGTAGGCATAAGTGGAATTTGTCAACATCACACTCTTTGGTTCGATAACCGAGGCAGTTACAAGAGCTGCCGAATCGTAAGCGAGTGCAAACTTAGCTGATCCAGCGGCACCACTGCCGGCAATTACCGAATACTGGTTTGCATATCCGGTAGTTTTTGTGTCTTTTTTTGCCGAACAGGCAAAACCACTCCACGA
Organism: Paludibacter sp.; assembly: GCA_041917395.1. Taxonomy (GTDB): domain Bacteria; phylum Bacteroidota; class Bacteroidia; order Bacteroidales; family Paludibacteraceae; genus Paludibacter. The sequence goes on along the minus strand of JAYRXP010000021.1, from coordinate 554 downwards.
AAACCATTGAGTATCAAAACTATTGTGAAAATCGACACCGGATGTCGTGAATTTTCCCGAACCGTCCGCACCATTCCAGATACTATCGGTAGAGAGGGTTACATCTTCGAACGTGATTAACTGAAGTTTTTCGTCTTCGCACGAAACTAAAAACAAAGACAACACCATGAGCAACGAGAGAAACATCTTTTTTTCCATACAATTCATTTTTTTTGAAAGTTATATAATTAGTAATTAAAAAAATTACAAAACACAGCCTTTGCATTCAAATGAATTAATGTACAGAAATAAAATAACGATGTCAGCTTAACAAGAAAGACAGATATGCCGAATCCCTATTTTTTGCAGTTATTCCCGAAAGCAAAAACTATAAAAATGATTCTGGCAGGTCTTCTGACTTACTCCCGAAATTGAACGCCTTCCCGGAAAAAGACTACGGTTTCCGGACTAAAGACTACAGAATAGAATACTGTTGTCGGTTGTCCGCCGTCTGTTGTCATTTTTTTACAGTGGCAAAAGTGTTGTTCAATACGTTTTCTTCAATTATTAATTAC
>JAYRXP010000020.1:0-7026 GCA_041917395.1 Paludibacter sp. | reverse complement strand
GAAGTAACCCCAACCTTTCGATCAAAAATATACCGGCCGAAATCATGGGAAAACTTCAGATTATTGAAGACAAATCGGAACTTTCGAAACTGACGGGAATAGACGATGGCGAGGAAAACATAGCTATTAACATTACCATACAGGATGGTAAAAAACGCGGCTGGCTGGTAAGCACCAATGCCGGCGGCGGACAGGAGCTGAAAGGCAACGAGGGTGATTTGCTGCGCTATACGATAAACAGTTTTGCTGCAAGACTGGTGGACGAGTCGCAACTCGGACTGATAGCCAACGGAAATAACATCAACGGCATGAATGTGGGTGGTGGCGGCAGTACCATCGGAAGTGGCAAGCCGGGACTAAACTCCTCACTTTCGGGAGGTATCAACTTTTCGTCGGGAGTGGAAAAGGAAAAAGAAAAATATCCGTGGGTGATTAATGGCGATTTATCGTACGGGTTCAACGAAAATATCATTCGCCGAAACTCGATGCGACAATACTATTTGCAGGACAGTACTTCGTATCAAACCGACTCGCTCAGGCAGTACAGTCGCGAACAGGGCATCCGTTTCAGTGCACGTATCCTTAACCGCTCACTCAAAGGATGGACATTTTCGTTTACTCCCTCAGCATCGTTCAACAGAGTAACACGCGATTACAGCGGCTACACCCTGCTGCAGGCGGGAAATACAACGCGCGACTCGGTAAACTCCAACAACTATCAGCGCACTTCCGTAACACCGGTGCTCGACCTGCGCGGAATTCTGACCGTCACGCGCGACTTCGAGAAAAAAGGACGAAAATTATCGCTCAGCTTCGACTCGCACTTATCGAACAGCGAAAGCGAAGGTGAAACGCTGGCCAGATACTACTATTACAAACGGCAACCGTCCAGCCGGATTGTAAACCGCGACCAGCAGTGGGGAAACAACACAAACAATCTTGTGAATAAATTGTATTTATCGTACGTCGAACCGATAGCTCCGAAACATTTTTTGCAATTCGTTTACTGGATTCAGTCGGGAGGAATCGAAAATATCAAAAACAGCTATAAACCCGACCCAATTACCGGAGAATATACCGTCCTGGATTTGCCTTATAGTAAAAGCATTGAAAACACCACATTGACACAGCAAATTGGCGTAAGCTACAAAGGCACCTTAAACAAAGTGGCCTATACGGTTGGTCTGGATTATAATCCGGCCTATATCCGCAGTCGTTCTTTCATTCAGAATGCCACAGGAATGGGGGTCGATTCCACCATTAGCTATTTTCCGGGCTTAAACACCTACAACTATGCTCCCAATGCATATTTGCTTTACAATATCGGGAAAGGGAAAAACCTTCGTTTCGACTACCGGGGCCGTTCGGAAGCACCCTCGGTGTATCAACTCGACCCCTCGCGCGATGAAACAAACCCTACGAATATCCGAATGGGGAATCCTGACCTGCTTCCAAAGTTCACACACTGGACACGCCTGCGCTACAACGATAATAACCGGAAAAAACAATCGGCACTGAGTGTCAATGTGGAAGCCAATTACATTCTGAACGACATTATTAGCTTCACCGACTACAACGATGAATCGGGAATAAAAACAACCATGCCTGTAAATCAGAGTGGTTCGTGGAACACCACCGGAATGCTTATATTCAACCGTCCGCTGGGCACCATGTTTCAGATAAACAATTATTCGCAGGTTGCCATGCGCAACAATATCGGTTTTTCAACTATCAACAGTAAATCCACAAGCCAGAAAACAGTTGCAACAACCCTGTCGGTGAAAGAAGAAATAGGGCTTACCTTTAAATGGGAGTGGCTGTACCTCACTTCGAAAGCAAATTACCAATCGGGCAACACCACGTATTCCGCAACGGGTATGTTGCCTAAAAACACCTCGTCGGTAGGCGGATTTATGAATATTCAGGCCACATTACCGGGCTCGTGGGTTGTTTCGAGCGCATTAAACTACCGGAAGCTAAGCGGCTTTTCGGAAGCCTACAACCGCGACGAAATGATATGGAATGCCGAAATAAGCAAAAGTTTCCTGAAAAACAAAAGCGGGTCGGCCACACTGATTCTGAACGACATACTTCAGCAGCAACTGAGTATAAACCAGGTTGTATCCAGCAACTACGTGGAAGATCAGCAATTCAACACGCTCAAAAGCTTTGTTATGCTCGTATTATCGTACAAATTCAACACCATGGGCGGCAAAAAATAAGAGCCCTGCCAAAAGCAAAACAGCGATTCTTCACAGAGTCGCTGCCTTTATTTTTATCGAAAATCAACATAGTATAGCTTTGCTTAAAGCTATATATTCCTTTATCTGAAAATCAGATTTTCTGCTTTGGTTTTTATTTTAAAAACAAGTAATTCATTTGCCGGAATTTCCATTTCGGAGGCCGATATCGTTCCCTCGTAAAACAAAGATCCGTTTAGCCGGTAAATACTGATTTTATTACCCACCGGAAGATTCTTAATCCTGTTTCCCGCTCTGAATGGTTTTGCTCTATCCATATTATCAGTCAGCGCTGTAACTACTGCCTGTGGATGTAAATCGACTATCCCTGCAAATTCGGTAGAAGTTTCACCCAGAGTTCCGGCTTCCTGCAACATTCCGGTATATACTTTTATAAAATCAATATATGCAAGATGCACCTGATTACCGTCCGCATCAACAGCCCAGTCAATATCAAAACCGATTTTATCGTTTGCAGCAGTGTTTGCGTTATTATCAACATACCCCCAGCCAAGAGCCGGCAGAGTGTAAATACTTCCACTCATCACTAAATTTCCCCGAAGTTTTGTACCTGTAAAAACCAGCGAATTTTCGGTTACCCATAGCGGATAAATAGTAGCCTGCGATGCAAATGAAATGTGCGTTATAACACCCTGACCACCCTGATTATCCGTCCATACGATGTTCGATTTTTGCCCATCGGGATTTGGACGATAGTACGTGATACGATAATTATGAATTGTTTGCAGGTTGTTATATTCAGAACCAGCCAGTTCGTACCAGGGTTCGTCGGCATCAGGAAGTCCGTTTTTGTTTAAATCCTGACACACCATTACAATTCCCGGCTCGGCCCCATTGGCATAGGCATTGCCGAGTGCTTTAAAGTCGTAAGCATTTGCCATATTCACGATAGAGTGGTCAAAGCCAACCACCACATAGCCCCCGAAAGCGCCCAATCCAACCATCGCAGCATTATTTACAAGTTTTGATGAGGCAAATGCCAGTGCATTGGCGTAGGTATCGCTCATAGCGGGTGTGGGAAACAGACGGTTGATGTGCTGTCCGGGAGCCGGCTTATATTCCAAAACACGGGTAATCTTATCTGAATTCTGACCATTCAGAAGCTGTATTGAAAGCACTGAAAAAGCGCACAAAAAGTAATTTAAAGTTCTCATTTTTAATTATTTAAAAATTTATTTGTTAAAAAAAACGGGTCGCAAAAGCTATATCCCTGTGACCCACGGGACTCCTGAACTTCACAAACTACAATTGTATTTTTCCGGAATGAATATGTGAAGCCGGTATATTATTTTTGATTGATACTTTTCAGGTTAAGGCGATTCAAAAATCACCTTATTCGGGTTTAATCCTGCTTCCCTGATTCTGAATTTCAGTTTTCCGCTTCGGTTAAAACAAAGCACATCGCCCCATGTTGCATACGATTTAGCATCGGTTAGATACACATCCCCGTTAGCCGGATTAATATCTATGCCGTAAGGCGTATCTATCTTTGTTCCATCAGTGACGAAGTTGTCCGATATAATTTTCTCCGTCCTGCAATCGAACATTTTCACCCAACAGGTCTGATTTCCAAAATTGTAATTGTAAATATAAGCAGTGTCGTTGTGAATACTGAAGTTCAGCGCCTGAATATCGTCAAAAGTTTCAGCAAGTTCATCGGTTACAGCATTTATCCGGTGCAGCTTATACGAGAGTGTTCCGTAATCGCCCCGGGTTACCACATACACATCTCCCCCGCTGTCGGCATGTATTTTACCGGGATTAGTATCCACTTTTATTTTCTTTATTTCTGTAAAAGAGGCGATATCAATTACAGAAATCGTATTATCGTAATCGGGGAAATTTAACCCTCCGGAGTTGGAAACGTAAAGTTTGTTATTGGCAACACAGATACCATCCGGATTTTTACCGCACTGCACAAGGGCTTCGACGGCTAATGTCGCCGTATCAATTTTAGCTACCGTTCCGTCGAACGAACACACATAAGCCTTGTTTTGGTAAAACTCAACCCAGCGCGGTTCGCGTGCCACTCCATTGCCCGTAAACATAGGGATACGCCGGAGCGACTTCCCTGTTTTGGCATCGAGCACTTCTACCTGACTCGATACGTTTACAATCACATACAGTTTCGAACCGTAAATACCCATATCGTTGCCCGTATCGCCCAACCCACGCTTATTGACAGCAAGAAAAAAGTCGGGAACAAATTCTTTTGTTGTCAGATCGTAGCTGGCCAGTGTGCTGTTATTCATATTAAAAAGCCCCTCCGACAGGATGTAAAGCCGTGTTGGCTCGCCTGCACCCGTATCCGAAACCGGCTTCAGTTTATCCACCATATCGTCGCAAGACACAAGCGGGAATGAAAGCAACAGTATATAAAGACAAATTCTTTTCATATCCATATCCTCCTAAAATTTGATACTTACCGTTCCGCGCACCGACCTTCCGGGCATGGGAAACCATTTGATTACAGCATAATTTTCGTTCATCACATTCAGCAACTCCACATTAACCGAAAGCAGGCATTTTTTCAGGTTAAAATCGCGCGAGGCCGAAATACTGTGATCGGCATAGCCCGGCAGGCGATTTTCGGCATAATTCTGAAAAAAAGCATAGCGCTTGCCCGACCAGAGCAAATTCCATGACACATTCAGCAGCGGAGTTTCCAGCGCAAACTTACCCGAACCCGACACACGCGGAGTATACGGAATCTGATGTTCGTAGGTACTTCCTCCGGGCGTCGTCATATCCAGTGCCCGCTGATAGGTGTAGGTTCCGCCAAGCACCAGCCCTGTTTTCGGGGATAGTTGAAAGGCCGTTTCGGCTGTCACATCCAGCCCGGTGACCTCTGCCCTTCCCAGATTCAGCATTGTCCACTTAAACAGATTTTTGGTGGGAACTGCCACTATTTTATCCTTCACAATATTTCTGTACGCATCAATTGTAACCGAAAACAGCGGACACCATTTGGCAGGCACTACCGCATACGTGACTCCCAGATTAAACTGATTGGTGGTTTCGGGACGCAAGTTGACATTTCCGATGCGGGAATAGTACAAATCGTTGAACGCAGGCAACCGAAAAATATTTTTATAGAAAGCCCTGAACCGCAGGTCTTTTTTATCGAACGGTTTGTATGTAAAACTCAGATAAGGCGAAAGCCGGTTTCGGTTTCCGGCAGGCGTACCCGTTTCCACCGTTTCGGTTACCAGGGTAGAAAGCAGACTCGTGGTTGCCAGCACCTTTTCCGAAACGTATTTGGCAGCCACCACCGTAAGCAGGCTGTAGCGAACAGGATTAGGGAAAGCAGCAGTGAGCGCGTCGTTTTCGTATTTTGCAAACATAGTATTCACAAAACCATCGGCCGACAACGAAAAAGATAATTTCGGGAAAGCTTTGTAAAGCACCGATGCCGACGTATAATATTCGTTTTGATTAAATCGGCTTTCTTCGTAACCGATTTCGTTAAGCACCGCTGTATCGGTATAATGCACATAACCGTGATGATATTTTGCGTTCAGCTGCACCGAAAGCAATTGCGAAAACTCTTTGGCATAATGCGCCTGACTGAAAAAAGTGAGATCGTTGAGTCGCTGCGAAGTAAAAGCTCCCTCGTTGTAAAGAATGGTTGCACCCGGCAGTCCACGTTTTGAATCGTAAAAATAAGCCTTCAGATAACCCGACTCTTTGTCCGAAAACGTGGCATACATGGCTCCTTCGAGCCTTACATTGCGGACATCGGAGTTTTTACGCCACTCGCGCGAACTTAATCCATTGTTGAGGTAACTCTGTTGCAAAACGTAGGGATAACGTCCGTCCGACGAAAGCCATTCGCCACTGAGCGAAGCTGATATTTTGGAATTTATTTTTTGCTGAAGGGTAAAAGCAGGGTTGACAAGTCCGAATGAGCCAAGCCGGAACATGACTTTTCCGTTCATCGGTTTACCTGACTTAAACTGCGGCGCAAGCGTACGGATATTCAGTACTGCACCCGATGCAAAAAGCCGTGCAGGTTGAAAAATATTATCGCTTTGTCCGTTGCTGAGCGATAACATATCCACATTTTCGAGCGAGAAACGTCCGATATCTATCTGCCCGGTCTGGCAGTCGGTAACCGTTATGCCATCGTAACTTACAGCCGTATGTGCAGCACCCATACTGCGCACCGACACGGTTTTCAGCCCTCCGATACCGCCATAATCCTTAACCGTAACGCCCGAAAAATACTTCACAGCATCCGATACCTGCAGCGAATTCAGTTTCTCGAGTTGTTTCGACGATAATATCTGGAGCGGAGCCGACGAGCGCACTTCTGTATCCTTCGTTTTTTCGGTTACAGTAATTTCGCGTATAAGATATACCTTGCTTGTATCCATTTTTTCTTCGGCCTCAGCCTGCAGAATAAAGGACAGCACAAACAATGCGTACAATACGACCCGTCGATGTGGTAAAAAAGAAAACATGCTATTTGTTGGTTTAATTTACATCAAATAGCTTGCAAGTAAAAAGAAAAAACAATAAAGCAGTGCGTATTCCGTCAACAAATGCAGTATTGGTCTTTAGCTCTATCCTCGAAAGCTTTAAAAACTGAACATGCATGGCAGGTCTTCTGACTTACTCCCGTATTTGAACGCCTTCCCGATTTCAAGGACAACGGTATTCAGACAACAGACTACGGATAAAACCGTCGTCAGTTGACTGCCGTCTGTCGTCTTTTTCAACAGTGGCAAAAGTAGTGTTCAATACGTTTCTCTCTTTCTCCCTT
>JAYRXP010000019.1:0-6089 GCA_041917395.1 Paludibacter sp. | reverse complement strand
ATCGGGAACCTTTTATATCCGGCGCAACAAAAATTGTAATAATAAGCAGGGCTATGGTCGTTGCATATATGAAATATGCAAAAAAACTATACATTTTATAGTCGACGAGCAGTAACATGCCACCTATGGCAAAAGCTGTCAGTATCCACACAAACTGCTTTCCGGCGCGCTGATCCCAATCGAGAATGCCCGACTGATCAAAATTATAACTTGCTCCGTAAATACTTATCCAGCCCATGAGTACCAAAACAACAAAGTAAGCCACTGTTGTCCAGTCCAGGGCATATTTTATACTAACGTTCTTTGACACTGGCATTGGTTACAATATTAGTTATTCGTTCTTCTAATTCTGTGCGTGTAATTTTTCCCTTCAGATACAACTCTGCCATCAAACTAAAAATAGGAGCGGCGTATGTGGAGCCAAATCCTGCATTTTCGACCACAATGGCCACTGCAATTTTAGGATTTTCGCGTGGTGCAAAACCAACAAAAAGAGAATGGTCCTTTCCATGCGGATTTTGAACAGTACCGGTTTTTCCACACATTTTAATACTGTCGAGTTGCGACGACCGTGCAGTTCCCGATTCAAAAACACGCGACATACCTTCAAAAACAATCGGAAAATACTTTTTATCCACTTTTACATGGTGAATCTTGGTGAGCATGGTATCCGATTTGTGCAGGTGAGGTGTAATGTAATATCCGTTGTTAGCAATGGCGGCCATTGTGTTAGCCAACTGCAAGGGTGTAACTAACACTTCGCCTTGTCCGATGGAGTTTGAACGGATTGTTATCGCTCGCCAACCTGTTTCAGCTTTGTATACCTTGTTGTAAAATTTCTGTGTGGGAATGTATCCGCGCGATTGTTCGTATAAATCGGCATCGGTAAACTTTTCTCCTAACCCGAAACTTTTCATTCTGTCGACCCATTCGTCATAATTCGTTCTGAATATCAGATTTTTATGTCCGTATCCATCTTTTTCGATGGTACTGCGGAATGCCTGCCAAAAGTAAGGGTTACAACTCTGTTCGATGGCACTCAATAAACTTACAGGTGAACCATGATGGTGCGTACATTTAATTGGGGACGAATTTGGTCCGTTGCAACCGTACATGGTATGCTCGCTGATTCCACCCATTTGCTGACAAACCAAAGCTTGCAGCGGTTTAAAAGAGGAACCCGGCGAATATTGTGCCTGCGTCGCTCTGTTCATAAGTGGTTTGGTCGGGTCGTTGAGCAACGCCTTGTAGTTTTTCGACCGTTTTCGTCCTACGAGTATTGACGGGTTGAAAGCCGGATTTGAAACCATTGCCAGTATTTCGCCGGTTTTCGGTTCGATGGCTACTACGCTTCCTACTTTGCCTGTCATTAGTTTTTCGGCCAAAATTTGTAACTTTATGTCGAGTGTGAGTGTGAGATTTTCGCCGGCACTTGCAGGTATGTCGTGTTTCCCGTTTTCGTATTTCCCTTTTATACGTCCTTTGGCATCACGCAGCAGAATTTCCATGCCTTTTTTTCCTCTCAGTGCATTCTCATAAGTGTACTCAATACCATCGCGCCCGGCATAGTCGCCTGGTTTGTAGTAATCATCTTTCTCGATACGCCGCTGAGTTACTTCGCCGATATTTCCTAACACGTGTGCTGCATTCGGGAAGGCATATTCGCGTAATGTTCGGTTTTGAATGAAGAATCCGGGATATTTATACATTGATTGCTGAAAAGTAGCTATATCCTCAATGTCCAGCTGGGTCATAAAAACCTGTGGAGTATACGACGAATATCCGAGGTTCTTGCGACGGTCTTTTATCTCCCCGATACGGTCGATAAACTCCTGTTTGGTCATGTTTAGGGAACGACAAAAGGACAGGGTGTCCAGATCGTGTATCTCGCGCATAATGAGGGAGATGTCATAGGCCGGTTTGTTATAAACCAAAAGTACACCATTGCGGTCGTAAATCAATCCCCGCGGTGGAAAAAGTGTTTTCTTGAGAAAGGCATTACTGTCGGCTCCTTCCTTGTATTTGCTTTCTAAAATCTGAATCGAAAACAAACGCAGAATGTAAATAACAATCACCACTGTAATTATTGTAGCAATTACCCGTTGTCGGTTTTGTAGCGAGTCGTTAATCATTTTTATTGCTTATAAAGTCCGGATTGATTTGTAGGTACGCCTATTTTCTGTTTAAAGATTTTATTCCCAGTATGATTAAAATGGATATGAAAGAGCTTAAAATTGTTTTGAAAAAGACGAGCCAGAAATGTGAAAATGAAAAAGCTTCGAGGAAGAAAAGGGTGGAATGGTGTAGTAAAACCATCGCCAACACATATTTTATGTATGCGCCTACACCAAAACTGTGAAATGATGGTGTCGGGTTGTTTCCTTCGTCAATAGAAGTGAATAGCTGAATTATAAAGCTTCGGGCATAAGCTATAAGTACCGAAGCAAAGGCATGCATTCCCAGCGTATTCGAAAAAATATCAATCAGCAGTCCTATGGCGAAGCCAAACAGTAATGTCAGCCAGCGGGGCAGACGAGCAGGCAGCGAAATGATAAAAAGAATATAAATGTAGGGGTTAATAAATCCCAGAAACTGGATGTTGTTAAGCACAAGCACCTGAGCCAGTACCAGCAGTATAAACGAAAGTATGTTTTGAATTACGGTGAGCATGCTTACTTTTCGGTTGCAACCTGTTCTAAATATCGTTGTTCGCGGTAGTTTTTATAATCAATCACTTTCACATGCGACAAAGTGCGAAAATCAACAGCCAGTTTTACCTGAATGGTGTAATAAGGATCGCTTTCTTTAATGTTGAAATTGTCGATGGTTCCAACCGGAATTCCCTCGGGGAATGTGTTTGTAAATCCGCTGGTTACGAGCGAGTCGCCCAACGAAAATTTAACGTGCCGGGCAATGTCGTTGAGGTTGGCATACTGATAATCATAACCATTCCACTGGAGTGGACCGCTGTAATTGCTTTTCGTGAACTTACAGTTGATTCGTATTTTGTCATTCAACACGGGAATTACAACTGCAAACTTATCTGAAACTGTTTTTACGATTCCAACCACACCCAAATCACTCACCACACCCATATCAACCTTTATTCCGTCTCTCAGGCCTTTGTTTAGGGTTATATAGTTTTGCAGTTTATTCGTTGAACTGTTGATTACCTTTGCCGAAATAAATTTGTATTCCATTTCGGGTGGAATTTCAAACCGGATTGAATCTTTCGATTCCGGTTGCATGGCTACCAGTCGGTTTCTGAGGTCGATTATTTCATTTTTGAGTGCCGTATTTTCTTCCGAAAGGGTTTCGTTGGCAGCTTTTAATTTGAAAAACTCAACAACGGAGTTACTCATTTCGTAAAACGAAGCAACAGTTGCATTACTTGACGACAGGAAAACGCTTTTCTGATATTCCTGATTTTTAACAATAAGGCTGAACGATATTATTTCCAGAAACAGAAATAATATCAGTACGCTGTATTGAATAAGGAAATTTATCAGATTGCGCATCTTGCTTTTTTATTATATTTGAAAAGGCAGGCAATATCATGAAAATAGGATTTCATAACCTTACCTGCCTCCGGTTTTATACATCGAATTAGCGAATGAGGAACGAGAATTTATCTACGTTTTTCAGGGCAACTCCCGTACCACGCGCTACAGCACGCAATGGATCGTCGGCAATGTGGAACTGAATGTTCAGTTTGTCGGTCAGACGTTTATCCAAACCTCTGAGCAAAGCACCACCACCGGCAAGGTAAATTCCTTTTTCAACAATATCGGCATACAATTCGGGTGGAGTCTGTTCCAATGCGCTCAGAATAGCGGCTTCAATTTTCGAAATCGATTTTTCGAGGCAGTGAGCAATTTCCTGATACGAAACGGGAACTTCCATTGGCAATGCCGTCATACGGTTTGGTCCGCGAACGATATAATCTTCAGGCGCATCTTCCAAATCGGTCAGAGCAGCACCAACATTAATTTTGATCATTTCGGCAGTACGTTCACCTACCTTAATATTGTGCATACGACCCATGTATTCGACAATGTCGAGTGTGAGGTCGTCACCTGCAATACGGATAGATTTGTTCGAAACAATGCCTCCGAGCGAAATTACAGCAATTTCGGTAGTACCACCACCTATATCAACAATCATACAGCCTGTAGGAGCTTCTACATCGATGCCGATACCAATGGCAGCAGCCATTGGTTCGTAAATCATATATACTTCACGTCCACCGGCATGTTCCGACGAATCACGTACCGCACGAATTTCAACTTCGGTACTTCCCGAAGGAATACAAACCACCATTTTGAGCGAAGGTGAAAAAAGCTGACTCTTGGTAGGAATCATTTTTATCATACCTCTGATCATTAGTTCGGCAGCGTAAAAGTCGGCGATAACACCATCTCTCAGGGGACGTACAGTGCGAATTCCTTCGTTTTCCTTGCCCTGCATCTGGCGGGCTTTTTCGCCAATGGCAATTAGTTTGTCGGTGCGCTTGTCCAAAGCAACAACCGATGGTTCATCCACTACGATTTTATCGTTGTGAATGATAATTGTGTTGGCCGTTCCAAGGTCAATCGCAATTTCCTGTGTAAATGAAAATAATCCCATGTTTGTTCTATTCGTTTCGTGTTTTGTGTTTCGTGTTACATTTAATTATCAAATCAACACATTACCACATTATCACATTGATTAATGTTTAAAATGTCTGAATCCGGTCGTAACCATTGATTGACCGTTTTTGTTGCAGGCATCGATAGAATCCTGATCTTTTATGGATCCACCGGGTTGAATTACCGCTGCAATTCCTGCCTCGGCTGCAATTTGTACGCAGTCGGGGAATGGAAAAAATGCGTCAGATGCCATAACTGCACCTTTCAAATCAAAATTAAAGGAGCCTGCTTTTTCAATAGCCTGTTCCAGTGCATCAACGCGTGAAGTTTGTCCCACACCGCTGGCGCACAATTGTTTGTTTTTTGCCAATACAATGGCATTCGATTTGGTGTGTTTTACAATTTTGTTTGCAAAAATCAAATCTTCAATTTCTTGTTCGGTAGGTGCTTTTTCGGTAACTACCTTCATGTCTTCAATTGTTTCGGTTTTCAGGTCCTTATCCTGAACCAGGACTCCATTAAGCAGCGTGCGTACCTGTTGTGTACGTACTTTCGCATTTTTCAGTATGAGAATAATACGATTTTTTTTCTGTCCCAGAATTTCCAGCGCATCAAGGTCGTAATCGGGTGCGATAACTACTTCGAAGAATATTTTGTTCATCTCCTCGGCAGTTGCTTTGTCCACAATGGCATTAGTAATTAAAACTCCTCCAAATGCCGAAACAGGGTCGCCGGCTAAAGCAGCATTCCAGGCATCTACAAGTTGTGGACGCGAAGCGATACCACAGGCATTGTTGTGTTTCAGAATGGCAAAAGTAATATCTTCAAAATCATTTATCAAATTAACGGCGGCATCGATGTCGAGCAGGTTGTTGTACGAAATTTCTTTTCCCTGTAGCTGTTCGAACATGTCGTCGAACTTTCCGAAGAATACGCCCGACTGATGTGGATTTTCGCCGTAGCGAAGTACTTTGGCATTGTCTTCGGTAAGGCGGAATGCCGATTTTTCTTCTCCATCAAAATAATTGAAAATAGCAGAATCGTAATGCGACGACACGCCGAATGCTTCTTTTGCAAACCAGCGGCGTTCTTCGAGTGTTGTTTCAGCTCCGTTGGCTTCAAGGATATCGAACAGAGGTTGATATTGTGCCTGCGAAGCCACAATCACCACGTCTTTAAAGTTTTTGGCTGCAGCTCTGATAAGCGAAATGCCGCCGATATCAATTTTTTCAATGATGGCCTGGGCTTCGCTTGAGGAGGCCACCGTTTTTTCAAACGGATATAAATCAACGATTACCAGATCAATTACCGGAATTTGAAACTCGGCCAGTTCGGCCAGATCTGAAGTATTGGCCGTGCGGGCCAGAATACCGCCAAATACTTTCGGATGCAGGGTTTTTACCCTTCCGCCCAAAATGGATGGATAAGCCGTTAAATCTTCCACTGCCGTAACGGGAATGT
>JAYRXP010000018.1:0-6496 GCA_041917395.1 Paludibacter sp. | reverse complement strand
AATCGGTTTTCAGTACCACTTCTGGTTCATTCTTACACGATGCAATTGATAATGCAACAAAAAGCACAAGGGCTACTTTGTAAAAAAATCGGTTTGTTTTCATTGTAACTAAATTTAAATTGTTTATGTAAATCGAAAATTTGAATTATGAATTATGAATTATCAATTATTTGCGTCCCACCACATTCTGCTCAACTGGTAATCGCCACCCATGCGGTTAGCCGCTTCGGTTACGTTTGCTTTATTAAGCAGGTGCTCATCGCTCGGGTATTTCCAGCGACGGGGTAGTCCCATTTCGTCAGGAACAGAAGAAGTGTATTCTATTGGCAAAATCTTAGGATATCCTGTACGGCGCAAATCAGCATAAGCTTCAAATCCATCCGTATAATTTCCTAAATACTTTTGTAAAATAATTTGTTCTAATTTTTCAGCTTTTGTGCCACCGGATTTATATTTGGCTGCACCTGCTAAATATGTGTTTATTTCACTGTCAGGAACTTCGTATAATTGCATGGCGGCTCTAACACCATCGTTATAGTGTTCTTCTGCTGTTTTGGGAGTTGTCCAGCCGTTTAGATTTCCTTCGGCTAATAAGAAACAAATTTCGGGATAAACGAAAATGTTGGTTGGATAATTGTTTTGACGTAAGTATTGACTCAAATCAGAATATTCACCAAGTTTGCTTTGAAGTGTTGTAAGCGACTCAATACTTTGTCCGTTACGTAATCCTTTGTATTTTACACTTTTGCTTATTTCGGCACTTCTTGCCGACATTACTCGGGCAACAATAGCTTCTATTTCGTCGGTAAAAGTACGTCCTTGTGCAAAAACATTGATAAAAGACCCTCCTTCGGCTGCTGCGTAAGTTACTTTTGCCTGCTCGGCATACGACAAGGAGTTATAAATTGTTGTATTTTGCTCAATATCCTTGCAAATCTGCTTCATGGCATCCAAATATTTTTTGGTTGGCTCGGCAAAATTAAACATGCGCGGGTCGTTCAGGTCGTTCAATGTTTTTACCATGAATTCGCTAATCCGGTACCAATCGAAAGCATTGGCCATCACTTTTATAGGATTATCGCTGTGAATTCCCTGAGGACCGGCCGGATCTGTTTTCAAGCGGCACGATTGTAAATTATTACTCATCAATCCACCAGCATCTGCCAGTGTTTCGTCGAACCATTTTTTTGCCAGCGTTGAATTAACTTTCGAAATCCGGATTGCCATTCGAAGTCGAATCGAATTGCCAAATCTTTTCCATGAGTTATAATCACCATTGTAAAACAGATCGGCATTACCCATTCCGTTTCCCTTAGTTGCATCAATTTTCTGAACACTCGATTTTAATGAATTGTAAATTCCGTTGTAAATATCTTCCTGTCTGTCATACTTCGGATAATCAATCAAATCATTAAAAGCCTCACTGTAAGGAATATCACCAAACAAATCGGTCAGTTGCAAAAACAAATACGATTTCCAGATATTACAAATCGCCTCTTTGTTTTCCCAGCCTTTTTGTTTCGCAATTTTTTCGGCTTCAGCTACAAACGAAAGGTATGTTTTAGAAGCATCGCCGGCATAGGCTGCTCCCCACAAAGTACCATTCCAGGCTGCATTAAACTGATATCTGTCTGTACAGTGTTCTTTGGTGTAATTGGTATTGGTATACATTTGCGTATGGAAACACGCCATTCCACGGGTATAGTAATACACACGGTCATCCATAGCTCCACGCCGTTGTGAAGTAGTGAAGAGATAAGCCGGATCAATCGTGGTTGATGCATTTGGATTCGTATTTATTTCGGCAAAGCGGTCGGTACATGCCGAAAAAACAACCGTAACAAGTAGAATAAATATTATGTTTTTCATTTTCAAATTGAATTTATATCGTTGTTTTTTAAAAACTTACAGTCATACTTGCTCCCCATTCGCGGGTTGATGGTATAGAACTATATTCAAAACCCATTCCGTTGAATGAAGCTTCGGGATCCAAACCTTTGGGAGCTGCTTTGTAAATATAGAATAAATTCCGGCCTACCGCAGCTATTTCCAGGTTATTAATTGTTAGTGGTTTCAACCATTTTTTTGGTAAATTATAGCCCAATCGAACCTCTTTAAACTTCACAAACGATGCATCGTGTAAGAACTCCTCATCTACACCGGCAGCATTAATCCAATACGATTGTGGCGAAACGTATAAATTACGGTTTGGTGTGTAGCTTCCATCGGGCAATTGAACCACTCCCTGTGGTAAATAACCACGCTGATTGCGCGAGGTCAACCATTCCACAGGCGATTTTCCGGCAGCAACACGGGCAATTTCCGAAGCAGTCCACTCTTCGCGCCCGGTTGTTGTCCAGGGTGCATTTCCATATTCCGTTGTAATTTTTTCGGTAAATGAGTAGAGTTTTCCGCCCATGCGAACATCAACCAATGCGCTGAAATTAATATTTTTATAACTCAAGTTTGTTCCTAAGCCTCCCAAAAAGTCGTTTTGGATATTTCCTAGATAATTATCTGTGCGTGATCCGATAGCATCTTCGGCAAGCATAGGCAAACCATTGGAACCAATTATGCGCTCACCTTTATCATTGCGTAAGTATTTTGTTCCGTAAATCTCGCCATAACGTCCACCAGCTTTTGCGTGAATAGACATTGTACCTGCCGACGCAATAATACGTCTGTCATTTTTATTTGGATCGAGCAATTCAATAATTTTATCGCGGTTGCGCGAGAAATTCATAAACACATCCCAGTGAAAATCTTTTTTGTTGAAAATATTGGCAGTCAACTGTAGCTCAACTCCCTGATTCTGAACTAATCCGGCATTCATCAACTTGGTTGTATAGCCCGAAGGCGAAGGTATGCGTTGAGCAATAATCTGATTGGAAGTGCGATTCAGATAATAGGTTGCATCAAGTTTCAGCAGATTTTCGAAGAAATTAGCTTCGATACCAACTTCTGAGGTATTCATCATTTCGGGTTTAAGCGTTACAAATGGTTTTACATCAGGCTTATAGGCATATTGCTGGCCAAGGTGTCCGGGGCCAATGCTGTAATTATACGAAGTGCGATAAGCGCTTGTACCATTACCAACACGTGCATAAGCTAATCTGACCTTCAGATAAGATAAAAAGTCGGATTTAATAGTAGGAAATGCATCGGTTAGTAAAGCGGACAAGCTTGCTGATGGATAAAAATAATTTATTACTGATGCTGACGGATTTATGTTCGAATACAGACTCGAATTCCAGTCCTCACGTGCCGTAAGATCCAAAAACAAGTAACTTTTGTAACCCAATGAAACTGTTCCGTAAAGCGATTGAACCTGTTTCTGACTAAATCCCTGCGAACTGGTTACGTTTTTGGCATTTCCTACAGTATACAAATCGTCGAGCGAAAGTGCTAATGCGTAAAAACCAATACTATTTCCCCATGTATGCATAAAGTTTCCGCCACCGGTAGCCACTACCGACAATTTATTATCTACAAAGTTATTTTTGTAGGTAAGCAAAAAATCGAAATTATTTTCAAACGACTTTCCCCAACTCTGAGCATATTTCGAACGGGTTTCGTTGTTTTCGTAGGCTGTACGTTTAGCAACCCTTGTCTCATTATCATCCAGAATATAGTCTGTTCCGGCTCTGACAAGCAAATCCAGATGCTTTGTGAATTCATATCTAGCTGATGCATTTGCCATCAAGCGGTAACGATTATCTTTGTTTATATTTTTATAAATTGACCAGAATGGATTCTGATTTTTAGAAATGTCGTCGGTGTAACTTTTAGCAAGCCCATCCCATAAACGTGGAAAACCGTTTACATCTTCGTAGTCGCGCATATCGTCGAGTTGAATATTTCGTGGCATGCGTAAAAAACTATACATCGGATTGTCAGGGCTATCCGCTAAATTTGGTCTGTTTTGCGTGTTTTGAATTAAGTAGGTTGCACGTCCCGAAATAGTGAGTTTTTTACCGAGTTTCGCATTTCCACTCAGACTGAAACTGTATTTTTTTAATTCACTATTTGGAATAATACCTCTCGAGTTACTAGCCATTATCGACAAGCGTGCTTGCGCAATGTCGCTGCCACCATCCATTTCAATCGAATGTGAATTTCGTATGCCTGTCTGAAAAAAATCACTGATATTATTCGGCTGAGCTGTAAACGGTACGATATCGCCATTCCATTTTTTCACCATACGTCCATCCAATTTTGAGTCTGCCCAGTTTGTTCCTTTCAAAACTTCCTGCTCTACTCCGTCAACAATTTCAGTCTGCCGACCGTATACATTTTGCAAATCGGGCAACACATTTAGTGTTGAAACACCCAGATCGTAACTATACTTAACACCCAGCGTTTTCCTTGCAATACCTTTTTTAGTAGTAATCATTATTACTCCAGCAGCAGCACGCGAGCCATAAAGTGCAGCCGCATTTCCACCTTTCAACATCGAAACGCTTTCAATATCATCGGGATTAATGTCCGATAAGCCACTACCATAATCAATACCTCCATTTTCGCTTCCTGTTCCGCGCGAACCTCCACTTACGGGCACACCATCGACAACAATAAGCGGCTGATTGTTTCCTGATAATGAAGTTGCACCACGCAACAGAACATTGGTGGTTCCCCATTCTCCCGTACCTGTAGAGCTAACTTTTAGACCCGCAACACGTCCTGCAAGCGAATTCATCACATTGTTCGATTTAACCTTTGTCAGTTCGTCGCCTTTTACTTCCTGAATAGCATAACCAAGCGATTTTTTTTCACGTTTGATACCGAGTGCTGTTACAACAACTTCATCCAATGCTTTCGCATTTTCGTTGAGAACTACTTTTAATAATCCTTTTCCTGCCTGGCTCAACGACTGTTTTTCGTACCCAATATACGATACCTCAATCATCGAATTTGCATTCCTGAGTGAAAGTGTAAATTCTCCGTTTACATTAGTCACAGTGCCGTTTGTAGTTCCTTTTTCCAAAACAGTTGCTCCAATAATAGCTTCACCTTTGGTATCGGTTACTATCCCTTTTGCAATTTGCGCACTTACCTGTCCGAATACGAACAGCTGAAATGCCAGTACAATTAAAAATTTTACGTGTTTTCTCATATAATTATTTTTTATCACTCATTTTAAATTCAAGTTTTCCTCCACTCATTAACTGATTGTAAAAAATGGCTTTTCCGTTAACTTTCTTTCCGTTGATTTTTACCGATTGAATGTACATGTTCTTTTCTGAATTATTCTTTGCCTCAATCGTAAATTTCTTTCCGTTTTCCAGGCGAATTACTGCTTTATCCACAATCGGACTGCCAAACACATATTCTCCATTGACGGGATTCATGGGGTAAATGCCTAGTGCTGACATCACATACCAGGCCGACATTTGTCCGCAATCGTCGTTGCCGCAAAGTCCGGCGGGTGTGGGTTTGTACATTTCGGCCAATACCTGTCGAACACGTTCTGCCGTTTTATCGGGACGGTCGGCGTACTGATACATGTAAATGGTGCTGTGGCTCGGCTCGTTTCCGTGAGCATACTGACCAATGAGTCCTGAAATATCGATGGATGCTCCTGCGTTAAGCTTCGAACTTACTGTAAATAAGCTATCTAATTTAGCTTCGAATTTTTGTTTGCTTCCAAACAAATCAATCAATCCTTCCACATCCTGTGGCACCAAAAAAGTATATTGCCAGCCATTACCTTCCACATAATCGGCTTCGTCGTGTAACGAAAACGATGGATTGTATTCTTTCCGGAAAGTTCCATCCGCTAATTTACCACGCATAAAACCCTGTTCTTTATCAAAATAAGCGGCATAATATTTTGCTCTTTTCGAAAACAACTGATAATCATCGGTTTTGCCCAATCGTTTTGCTAACAGTGCAATGGCATAATCGTCGATAGCATATTCCAATGCTTTGGACACCGACCAGTTTTCTTTATCGGCAGGAATCCAGCCCTGCTCGCGAACATATTTCAATCCGCGGTCGTTGCGTTGTTCAAAATTACGGACTAAACGGTAAGCACGTTCGGCGTCAATGCCATCAATATTTTTCAAAATGGCATCCACAATTACCGGAATAGAATGTACACCCACCATAGTACCTGTCTCATTTCCAACCAAATGCCAAATGGGTAAACTGTTCTGTTTTTCGGTAATATCGAGCAGCGAATTTACCCAATCGGCACTACGTTTCTGATTAATAATGGTTTGCAGCGGATGAAAAGTGCGATACGTATCCCACAACGAGAAAATGGTATGTGGCACAAAATCCTTTGCCTTATATATTTTTCCATCGGCTCCGCGATAATCGCCATTCACATCAGCAAACTCCGAAGGCGAAATCATGGTGCGAAACAGTGATGTATAAAACATGGTGCGCACATTTTTGTCCGTTGTTTTTATCTGTATTTTTGATAATTCTTCATTCCACTTTGCTTGAGCCTGAGCCACTGTTTTCTTAAAATCCCACGATGGCAATTCTGCTT
>JAYRXP010000017.1:0-4931 GCA_041917395.1 Paludibacter sp. | reverse complement strand
TGACCAGTACGACGCTTTCCTGAATCATTTTAAATATCAGGTTCCATTACAGTATCTTTTACTTAGTCGCGTTTTTGTGTTGTGGCCGGTTAATATTTTTCTGGAGGTAAAAAAATGGCAACGTTTGGTCGAAAAATCGGAAGTGATTTCGTTTCGGAAAGCCTTAAAAGCTGTTTTGGCTGGTTTTACAACCGGATTTTTTACGCCCAACCGAATTGGAGAAATGGCCGGAAGAATGGTTTACATGCAGCCCAATAACCGAAAAATAACAGCCGTATATTCGTTACTGAATAGTTTTACACAAAATTACGTAGTGGTACTCGTCGGTTTTCCTGCTGCAATTTGCTTTTACCTGCTTACCAAAAGTAATTATAACGGTTTCGGGGTGGAGTATGCCGGTATTGTAACTCTTTTTTTAATAATTTCCACGTTTAGTATATTTTTTATCCCGCGTTTGGTTCGACTTTTTAATGCAAAAAAGTGGTTTCTATTTTTGAAGGATATCTCGGATTATAATATCTCTGATTTACTGTCAGTTACAGGTTATTCGCTTGCTCGTTATTTTGTTTTTAGTATTCAGTTTTTTGTCGTTTTACGATTCTTTGGGGTTGAATTGAGTGCTGTAGAAGCTCTTGTCTCAATTCCTGTGAGCTATTTATTTGTTACATTCACACCATCGCTTGCGTTTTCCGAAGCCGCAATCCGTAGTTCCTACGCTGTGGTTTTTATAGGGGCATTTTCGGACAATACAGCCGGAATTGCCATTGCGGGATTTTTGTTGTGGCTTATAAATTACGGATTGCCAATGGTTATAGGAAGCAGATTGGTAGCAAACACAAAATAATTGATTAAATTTGCAGGTGATTAAAATAAACGATAAATGAGCGATATTCATTTTTTGCCACTAAGTTTTCCGATTGTTACAGCGCTGATTCTGTCAGCATTGCTGTTGCTCATCTCTGGAATTATTTCGTCGGCTGAGGTTGCATTGTTTTCGATAAATCAGCAAATAATCAACGAACTGGAAGATCAGAAGCGGAGAAATGTGGAAAAGGTTCAGAAACTGACTGAAAATCCGCAACGTTTACTGGCTACCATTTTCATTTCGCACAATCTGGTAAATGTGGCCATAGTCCTGCTGTTGGCCTACGCTACAGCTTCAATAATCGATTTCTCAGGTGCGTTGTTTGCCGGTTTTGTTTTTCAGGTTACGCTTATCACTTTTGTGTTGCTGCTGTTTGGCGAAATTTTGCCCAAACTGGTTGGTTCGCACAAAGCAAAGGAGTTGAGTTTAGTTACTGCGCCTCTTATCTTAGGATTAAGCAGGGTGTTTTCGCCGGTTATCAGCCTGCTTGTCAACACAACAAACATTGTAAACGATAAATTGAGTCCGCATTATCACCGCAATATATCAAAAGACGAACTCTCGCATGCGCTCGAACTTACTTCCGATAGTTCGGATGAGGATAAAGAAATGCTGGAAGGAATCATTCGTTTTGGCGACAAAAGGGTAGTGGATATCATGACTTCTCGGGTCGATATGGTAGATATTGATTTGAAAATCAGTTTCAAACAACTGTTGCAAAAAGTTATTGATGCCGGTTATTCGCGTATTCCGGTTTATACTGATTCGCGTGATAAAATAAAGGGTATTCTGTATGCTAAGGACTTGTTGCCTCATCTGGATAAACCTTCCAATTTTCGCTGGCAAAGCCTTATCCGACCTGCTTTTTATGTGCCGGAAACTAAAATGATTGACGATTTGTTAGGTGATTTTCAGCGCAATAAGGTTCACCTTGCCATTGTAGTCGACGAGTATGGTGGGACTTCGGGGCTTGTGACGCTCGAAGATATTCTGGAAGAAATCGTGGGAGATATAAGCGACGAATACGATACGGAAGAAAAACTGTATTCTAAAATTGATAATCATACCTATGTTTTTGAAGCAAAGATTCAGCTCAACGATTTCTTTAAATTAGACGAAATTGATGAAGATTTGTTTTCTAAAATTTCGGGCGATGTGGAAACTTTGGCGGGTTTAATTCTGGAAATAAAAGGAGAAATGCCAATAAAAAATGAACGTTTTGATTACGCGCATTATGTGTTTGAAATTCTGGCAGTTGATAATCGTCGTATTAAAAAGGTAAAGCTTTACATAAAAAATGATCCGCGAAAAGAAGAGAACAACTGAGTTGTAGCGGAACGAAAAATTCTGTATTTTTTTTGACAAATGAATAAATCAATTATAATCCTGATTGCGCTGTTTTTCATGGCTTGCGGACAGAATTACAGTCCGAAACCCTACGGTTATTTCAGGGTTTACCTGCCTGCTCATGAGTATCAACGGTTTGATGCCGGAATGCCCTTTAGTTTCGACTATTCAGATGCTGCGACCATCGAAAACCGTACTCAACCTCACGAAAAATACTGGTTCGACATTAAATACCCACAATTTAATGCAGCTGTACATGTCAGTTATAAAAGCATTAACGGAAATTTCAGGCAACTAACCGAAGATGCACGCCGTTTTGTGTACAAACACAGCATTAAAGCCGACAATATCAGCGAATCTGTTTTTAGCAATGCGGAGAATAACGTACATGGCATTTTATATGATCTGAAGGGAAATACAGCTTCGAATCTGCAATTTACACTTACCGATAGTACCCGGCATTTCCTGCGTGGAGCTTTGTACTTCGACAATGTGCCCAACAAGGATTCAATAGCTCCCATGGCCGATTATATTCGCCGTGATATGGTGCGGTTAATGGAAAGTTTTGAGTGGAAAAAATGATTTACCAAAAGTTTCATAATAGCGATGCATCAATTCTGATTTGGGAAATAACCGAGTCGGAAGATGATTTGAAGAAGCTTCTTTCAAATTTTTCATGGTACGAACCGGAATTCTTTGCTTTGAAAACAAACAAACGCAGACTTGAATTTCTTGCGGCGCGGGTTGCTCTTAACTTGCTGTCGGACACTATAATTAATGTCGCGTACACGTCTGAAGGTAAACCATTCTGTGATGGTACGGACTTACAAATCAGTATTTCGCACAGCGGCAACCTGATTGCCGTAATGACGCATCCAACGCACCATGTGGGCATTGATATTGAGGTTCCAACCGACCGTTTTTTGAAATTGTATCAGCGTTTTCTGAATAAAAATGAGCAGGAGGCACTTTTTGATGCCGGCGATTTGAGAAAAGTGCAACTGGCCTGGTCGGCCAAGGAGGCGTTGTATAAAATAATTGGAAATGAAGCTGTTAATTTCGATAAGCAGCTCGAAATAGCTGATTTTGAACTTTGCAATTCCGGAAGTTTTGTGGGCGAGCACACAGTTATTGGTAAAAAATATACGTTATTTTACATTACCTGCGATTTGTTTAATTTGGTGTATTGCATTGATATTTAACAATATGGATTCAAAGGTTTATTGCTCTGTTTTACAAAATATCCGATTGGGCAGAAAAATGCTTGCAGTGCTTGTCGACCCCGATAAGTGTGATGATGCGCATTTGCAGAGAT
Source organism: Paludibacter sp. (assembly GCA_041917395.1). Classification (GTDB taxonomy): domain Bacteria; phylum Bacteroidota; class Bacteroidia; order Bacteroidales; family Paludibacteraceae; genus Paludibacter. The sequence continues at coordinate 1,404 of JAYRXP010000017.1, read as the reverse complement.
TACTCGCGTTATTGAAACTACACACTCCGGATTATGTTTTTGTCGGGGGAAGTCAGCTTAAAATTTCGTTTTCGCACTTGATTGAAACGTTCAAGAGTGAACTTCAGATTCCCGTAATTCTTTTTCCTGGCGATGCTACTCAGTTTTCGCCCAATGCCGATGCGTTGCTTTTTCTTTCGCTTATTTCGGGACGAAATCCGGAATATCTGATAGGTCAACACATAAGCGCGGCAATACCAATACACAAATCGGGGCTTGAGGTAATTCCAGTGGGTTATATGCTTATTGATGGAGCAAAAAAAAGTGCTGTGGAATATATTTCGAACACGCAGCCAATTCCCCGCGATAAAAACGAAATTGCTCTGTCCACAGCTTTGGCCGGTCAGCTTTTGGGGCTAAAGGCTATATATCTCGAAGCTGGTAGCGGAGCGCAAATGCCTGTTCCGGCTGCAATGATACAGTATGTTAAACAACAAATCAGCATTCCGCTTATTGTTGGTGGAGGTATCAGAACTTCAGAGCAATTGCAGTCAACTTTTGATGCTGGTGCCGACTTGGTTGTAATTGGGAATGTACTTGAAAATGAGCCGGATAAAATTGAGTTATTTACAACTGTTTCAAAACTGAGCCAAAACGTCGGCTAAATGAATTCCTTTTACGGGAAGTTTGTGTTTTGCTATAAATCCGTTGATATTCATAAGGCACGAAGCTTCAGTGCTTATAATGTATTCAGCTCCGGTTTCAATCGCATTCAATACCTTTTTCTCAGCCATTGCTGCCGAAATATCCGGGTTTTTTACTGCAAATGTACCACCAAAACCGCAACAGGTTTCGCATTCATTCATTTCAATCATTTCCAGTCCTTTAACTTTGTTCAACAGCCTGCGGGGTTCTTCTTTGATACCGTACTCACGCAGAGCCGAGCACGAGTCGTGAAATGTAACTTTGTGCGGAAAGACAGCTCCCAAATCATCTGTTTTTAATACATTTATCAGAAAATCGGATAATTCGTACATCGAATCTTTTATTTGTGCATGTTTGCTTAAAAACTCAGGTTTATTTTTCAGCAACTTTTCATAATGATGAATAATATAGCCTGTACAGGATGCTGATGGCGATACGACAGGCATTTTATCGTTGAAGTCTGTTAGGAATTTTTCAGCAAGCTGGCCAGCTTCATCCCAGTAACCACTGTTGAATGCAGGTTGTCCGCAGCAGGTTTGTTCCGGATTGTAATGCACGTTACAACCGGCTTTCTCCAGAATTTTTATTGTGTTAAATCCCGTTTCGGGGTACAACTGATCGATAAAACAAGGTATAAAAAGTTGAATATCCATATCTTACTCTAAACTATTTAATTATCATGAAATCGGCATATACAGGTAAGTGGTCGGCAAAACCTCC
>JAYRXP010000016.1:0-14218 GCA_041917395.1 Paludibacter sp. | reverse complement strand
TGTGTGATGCAGGTCGCGGTCATTTCGATTATTCGGAACACTTGGTGAATTATATCGGATTATTTATTGAAAAAGCAGTAAAAAACCGTTTGCCAAAAACTATAAAACTGAATGAACCGATAAAACTGATTCCTGTAAATCCTGAAAAAGGTTGGTTGGCAGAACGTTGGCATAAAGATGCAATTCCTGCTTCAAAGGCAGCTTTTTATGCAGATTATAAAGGAGATAAAAACAATGCATTTTGGTATTTCGACAAAGAAATGACCCGAAAAGCCGAATGTATTAATGCGCGGCAACGTGCCCCAAAAGAGCAATATATAGGTTTTGTTCAAAACGAAAAATTATTGACATTTGAACCTAAGCTGCATGCCCGCATCAATGCTAGGTTTGAGCCTGAAGCCGACGGTCTGACTTTTCATGTAAAAGCGGTATTTACGGATACTTTACGGACGAAAATTGTGAAAGACCATGCAAAGGGCAAAGCTGTAATTACACGCATTTGCGGACCCGTTCGGAAAGTGAATGATACGACATTTACAGTTCAGTTTTACCGTATGGGATTAAACAATTCAAAACGAACTAGTGAAATTTGGCTTGTTGCAGCCAACGATGGCGATAGAAATTATAAGAGTACGGTTCAGCAACTAAATATTCGTATTCCACACAGAAATGCAGTTGGGAAGCAACAACAAATTACGTTTGATTCTATTCCAGACATCAACCAAACAATAAAATCGATAGATTTGCATGCTGTTTCCAATAGTGGATTGCCTGTCTGTTTTTATATACGGGAAGGTCCGGCTGAAATAAAAGATGGAAAGTTAGTTTTACGCAAGATTCCACCACGAACCAAGTTTCCTGTTAAAGTGACGGTTGTGGCATGGCAATACGGGCGAAGCGTAGAGCCGAAAGTTCAAACAGCCAATCCTGAAATAAGAGAATTTTATATTAAACAATAAAACAAATAAAATGAAGAAATATAGTTGGTTTTTAATTTTTTTACTCAACATAGGTTTTTTAAATGCTGCGAAAAGCAATTGGAGTATTTACCTGAATTTTCCAAACGGAAGAATGCAATTAGTTGACAATTTTGATTTTACAAAAATAAATGAATATACTTCAAAAAAGAAAATACAAAACTATACCGTATCTTTAGATATTAAAAAGCAGGATGGATATTGGGCTTACAGGGTGGATGTGAGTTCGGAAATAGCTACGCTTGATTGTTATATAAGCCTGTCAAAAAATTATACTAAAAAAGAAAATCCCTATTGTTTCAACGGTCAGGTCAAGGAATCGACCATTTTCAGGCAAAGTCCGCACGAACCTGCCGACCACGAAATGACAGGACTCATTATGCAGCCTGTGCCTATGGTTGGGATAAAAAACGGGAATAATTACGAGATTGCAATAAGTAACAGTCCGGTGTTTTACGATAATTACAGCACGCAAACATTCGACAACAAAAAAAGATTTGTTTCGTTGGCATCGGGCGATTATGGTACGCTATTTAATGATAAGGGAAAAGTTGTTATTGTTGATTCGCTGAAAAGAAAAGGAACTAAAAAGTATATTGTTGAACCACGATATTTCAAAGTGGATTCCAATAACCCGCATCGAATGGATGGCGTATTTATTCTGTCGTCGGAGCAAGAAATAGGCAAGTTACGTGAACGTGTAAATGAGGTTATAGCTAAACATTGGTCGGGTGGAAAAATTACAGATTTGCTGGGTTCTACTGTCTTCAGTACTTCTTACATGAATTTGCGAGTGAACGAAACCGGAAAAAGTAAATACTGGGTAATTCCGGCCGCTGAATATGCCAATAAACAATATACGCGTGATGCTTTTTGGATTTCGATGGTGCTGCCCGATGATTTTTCGTTGTCGTGTTACGAAAATGAGGCTGCCAATGACGTGAAATTTACCGGAGCTGAACGACAGATTTTTACCATTGTGTGGGCATACCGGAATTTTATAAAAGGCTTACCGGTTGATACAGCACAAATTCGTAAAATACTGAGAATTGTTGAGAAAAAAGCGCCAAACGGCTATTATTCCGGATTTGGACCTTCGCGCAAACCCGGTTGTTGGCAGGGGTGGGCTGATAATCTGGCTTTCGATGAAACAGATGCCATCTCCAATAATCAGGGTTTGTATGTGGTGGCATTGAAATGTGCCGAGAAAATGGGAATTCAACCACAGGTTTCTGTTTCTCAGGCTTTGAAAAACTATCAGGAAATGTTTCAAACCAAAATAAACGGATTTGCTATCAGCCACGAAAAAGATTCTATTTTGTGTGTGGATGCCCTGATGGGCGATTTATTAGCTCAGGTGTATTTAGGAGAACGATTAATTCCTAAAGAAATGGTTTTGGCTCATTACGAAACCATGAAAAAGTATGCAAAAACAGCTGTTGGATTTAAAACTTTTTGTCATCCGGATGGCTCTTACTTAAAACCTCAAGAATACAATTCCCGAAAATACACAGCTGCTGTTGATAAAATAGAAGAAGGTTTGTATCAGTTTGGAGGTTCGTGGTATTTGTACGATATGCAAATGTTGATGGATGCGTATCTGGCCGGCGCAACTGATGCGGAAGATTTGATGATTTGGAGAACAAAACTGGAATTTGAAAAAGGTAATACAACGCACGAATACATTAATACAACAACTGGTGAGCCCCATAAACCAAATATGGGTTGGAATGCCGGAGTTTACGGACTTTGGAACGAGTTGATTAAACAGGGAAAAGCCACTGATCGGTTTTTTAGAGAAGTAGACAAATAAAATGATTCGTATCAAAAAAAAAATATGAGATTTAAAATTATATTTCTGGCAATTTGTTTTAGTTTTGGCTTGCAGGCTCAATCGGAGTTTCCGGGTCAGTTCGAAAACAAGTTCAAAATAAAAAATATCGTTCAGTTCAAGGCAAAATGCTTCGAATTGCAGGATATTCGCCTGTTACCTTCGCGTTTTCAGGATAATATGAAACTGGATGCCAATTGGATATTATCCATCACCACTAAAAGCTTGTTGCATAGTTTCCGAAACAATGCAGGTGTTTTCAGCGGTAACGAAGGAGGATACATGGTTGTGCCAAAGTTGGGCGGCTGGGAATCGCTGGATTGCGATTTGCGCGGACATACCACCGGACATTTGCTTTCGGCAATGGCGTTGATGTATGCTTCAACGGATGAAAACGTTTATAAACTAAAAGCTGACAGTATCGTAAAAGGATTATCGGAAGTTCAAACAGCCTTAAACAAAAGTGGTTATCTGAGTGCTTTTGGCGAGGGACTAATCGACCGGAATATTCAGGGGAAAAGCGTTTGGGCACCGTGGTACACACTTCATAAATTATATGCCGGATTGATTGACCAGTATTTGTACTGCGATAATCAGCAAGCATTGGAGGTTGTCACCAAAATGAGCGATTGGGCATACAATAAACTTTCGAATCTGAACGAAGAAGCCCGTCGCCGATTGATTCGCAATGAGTTTGGTGGCATTGGAGAAACTTTTTACAATATGTACGCCATCACCGGAAATAAAAACTATGAATGGCTTGCAAAGTTCTTTTATCACAACGATATGATTGACCCGCTCCATGATAACAAAGATGAACTGGCGGGCAAACATGCCAATACTTTTATTCCGAAACTGTTAGCCGAATCGCGCAATTACGAACTTAATGCTGAAACAGGAAGCAAAATAGCTGCAGAAAATTTCTGGCACAACGTTACTCACAATCACTCGTACTGCACCGGAAGTAATAGTCAAAAAGAAAAGTTTTTCGATTATAAAAAAATGTCGAATTACCTGACAGGTTATACCGGCGAAACCTGTAATACCTACAACATGCTCAAACTGAGTCGTCACTTGTTTTGCTGGGATGCTTCACCCGAAGTGGCCGATTATTATGAGCGGGCACTCTACAATCATATTTCCGGACAACAGGATCCGCAATCTGGCATGGTTTCGTACTTTTTACCCCTGATGTCTGGTTCGCACAAAGTATATAGCACGAAAGAAAATTCTTTTTGGTGTTGTGTGGGCTCTGGTTTCGAAAGTCACGCCAAATATGCCGAATCCATTTATTTTTACAACGAAAATGGTGTATTTGTAAATCTGATGATTCCTTCGGTTCTGAATTACAAAGCTAAAAATGCCGTGTTGAAACAGGAAACATCATTCCCCGAAAACGGAAAAACAACCATTACCGTCACAAAAGCAGATAAAAATACTAAATTTGCTGTTTATCTGCGTTATCCATCGTGGGCAACAGGAGTAAAACTTAGTTTGAATGGGAAGAAAATACAGGTAAAACAAGCTGCCGGAAGTTATATTCCAATTTTCCGAAACTGGAAAGCAGGAGATGTGATTATGGCTGATTTTGGTATGGAACTCACGTTGGCTACCACACCCGATAATCCGGATAAAGCAGCCATTATGTATGGTCCGATTGTATTGGCCGGCGAAATGGGAACGGAAGGTTTTACAGGCTTACAACCTTTTTCCGACCCAACAAAGTACAACGATTATTATACCTATGATTATCATGTTCCGGTAAGTGTTAAATCTGCTTTGAAAGTTGATAAAATAAATATTTCGAAATCGATAACAAGGAAAGGTCAGTCGCTCGAATTTACAACATCCGAAGGTTACACGCTGAAACCGTTGTATAGCATTCATCGTCAGCGTTATGTGGTTTATTGGGATATAATGACCCCTAACCCCTGAAGGCGGATTAAAAAAACGTATGACATTAAATTTATAAATATATGAATATCAAGAATTTTATTCTCATTTCAGGCGTGTTTTTATGCATACAGGTTTCAGCCCAAAAAATGAAACATCCTTCGCTTGTATTTACGTCGGAACGTATTCAGCAGGCTAAAAAACAGGTAAAAACAGATGCAAAAATGGAAGCAGCATGGAACGACATTATCAAAGTTGCCGATGAAAATCTGAAAAAAAACGATTTGCTGAAAACGGATTATCTGGCGTTGGCATACCTAATGACCAACGATAAAAAATATGCAGATAAAGCAAAATCCATTTTGTTGAGTTCAGTCAGAGGAAAACAATGGTTTAGCACTGACGAAATGATGCTGCGTAAACCTGCATGGCGTGCCGATTTGGGGCTGGCGAATAAATGTAAAGTTACTGCTATTGCTTACGATGGTATTTACAATGCATTGAACACGGATGAACGGAAGGAAATTGCTATCGGATTGTACAAACTCGGAGTTGTTCCTGCACTCGAAGACTGGTTGCTTGAACCAACCCGAATCCATTCGCTGAATTCGATGGGACACAATTGGTGGACGGCTTGCGCCGGAATGGGTGGATTGCTCGCTACAAGCATCGAAAATGAAATTCCCGAAGCAGGGAACGCTGCGGCTAAATTATACAATCAGTTGCCCGAGTGGTTCTCGTTTGCCGGCGACGAACTACAAAATAAACCCAAAACATTTGATGCAAACGGAGGTATGTACGAAAGTGTAAATTATGCCACTTTTGGTACCAGCGAGGCACTTTTGTTCCGCGTTGCATGGCAAAACGCACACTCGACCGCAAAAGCCAACAGCATTCCCGAACTGGACAAAACACCGGAGTTTTTTATGCATGTTTGCTATCCGCGCACGGGAATTTTGAATAGTTTAAACTTTGGCGATAGTCATTCCAATGTGGTTGGCGATAATACTTTGATGTTTCTTTACGCTTTGGGAAATAAAGATAAAAACATTCTTTGGTATTTGAATCAGGTAGTGGATGGCCAGCACCGCGAAGGGAATTATCGGAATACGCCTATTGGATTCCTATATTTTCCCGACACAAATGGTGCTCCTGATGTTCCAAATTTAGCCAAATCGCAATTGTTTTCAGATTTTGGTTGGGCAACTTTCCGCACTTCGTGGGAGAAAAATGCCACTATGTTGGCTGTAAAAAGTGGTCATACATGGAATCACGCACATGCCGATGCCAATTCATTTGTCATTTATCATAAAGGTGAAAAAATTATTAAGGATGCCGGAAATTGTTCTTATCCCAAACCTGAATACAAAGACTATTTCTTTCAGAGTCAAGCACATAATGTAGTGCTGTTTAATGGCGAAGGACAGCCAACCAACCAGCAATACGAAGGTTCTATGCTCGACGGAAGTTTGCACTCGCTTATGGATGCAGGTAATATTAAATATATTTTAGCCAATGGCACAGGCCCTTATGCCAATAATTTCAGTCGTAATTTCCGTCATTTTTTGTGGATTGATAATGTGATTTATATTATTGACGACCTGAAAACATACAAACAAGGTAAGTTTGAATGGCTTTGGCATACTGAGGGAGATGTGAAGAAAAACGGAATTGACATGAACATATCCAACAAAAATGCGTCGGTGGTAGTTCGTCCCATTTATCCCGAGTATCTCGTTCCTTCGGGATTTGTACACGATTATCCAACTTTCCTGAATGTAGAAGAAATGCAGGGACCGACCGAAGATTTGAAAGGAAAGGAAACATATTATTCTTTTAAATATCCGATGGAAACCAATCGAATAAAGGGATTAACAGCCATTATTTTAAAAGATTCGGTCAACGAGAAAAATCTGCCGAAAATGGAGCGTATCGAAGGGAAAGACTGGATTGGTTTGCGTATCAGAAACAAAGGAAAGATTACCGATTTGTACATCAATCAATTGGCCGACGGAAGAGTCATGCACATGAACTCCTGGATATGGGCCGATGGTTGGGAAACCGATGCATATATGTTTGCTGTAACTTACGCTGAAAATGCAAAACCGTCGGAAGCAAAAGATATTTTTATTGCTTACGGAAGTGCATTGCGACGCGATGGAGTTTCGTATTTCGGTTCGCTTTCCAAACTTAATGTCATTCAACATAATTCAGGCAAAGAAACACAAATCACTGTTGATGGCCAGCCATTGATGAATGCAACATTCTTTAGTGCGGCTAAACCGGCATCGTTGATTTTAAACGATAAAAAATCGGACGTAAATTATAATAATCAGCAAATTAACATTAAAATTGATAACCGAAAATCAGAATGAGAAAAGTGTTTTTTGTTTTTGTTACATCTGTAATTTGTTTATTTTCAAATGCTCAGTTAGTTATTCATTCAGTGCCTGCTGAAATTGCTCACAACAACGATTATGATGTAAAAGTGCGGTTAGTTGGCAGAGAATGGAAAGAGCTTTTTGAGTATCAGGCACAGGTAGATATGCACAAAGTTCGGAATACGTCGATGGTGACTTTCGATTTTAACGGAACGGTGGAAGTGGCTGTAAAGTGCAATCGTGAGCCTGTGAATACTGCACGTATTCGTCCGTATTCACTAGGCGTAGAGCCGGTTGTTAAAGGTGACACAGTGTTTTTTACGCTTACAAAACCCTGTAATTTGTCATTGGAAATCAATGGCGACATTTTCCAAAATCTGCATGTTTTTACCAATCCGCTGGAAAGTTATATTCCTAAAAAGAAAGATAAGAAGGTTATTTATATTGGATCCGGATTTCACACTTTCCCAAACAACGAGTTGAGAATCCCATCAGGAAAAACGCTTTATCTGGCCGGTGGAGCGGTAGTGAAAGCCAATCTGGTGTGCGATAGCGTAAATGATGTGAGAATTTGCGGTCGCGGTATTATTTATCAACCGGAAAACGGACTTAGAGCCACTTTTTCAAAAAATATTGAAATAAGTGATTTGATTTTTATCAATTCATCGCATTACACCGTTTTTGGTGGACAATCACAGAATATCAGCATTAGAAATATACGCTCATTCAGTAGCAAAGGTTGGTCGGACGGCATTGACATGATGAGTTGCTCCGATGTGATCGTAGATGGCGTTTTTATGCGTAATTCCGACGATTGTGTGGCACTGTATGGTCATCGCTGGAATTATTATGGCGACTGCCGGAACATAATGGTAAAAAACTCCACGCTTTGGGCCGATGTAGCCCATCCCATTTTAATAGGCACACATGGCAATCCCGAAAAACCTGAGGTACTCGAAAATATCACTTTTCAGAATATCGATATCCTGAATCAGGACGAACCTCAACTCAATTATCAGGGATGCATGGCTGTCAATGTCTCCGATGAGAATTTAGCCCGCAATATCCGGTTCGAAGATATTCGCGTTGATGATATTGAACAGGGTCAGTTAGTAAATTTGAGAGTGACATACAATAAAAAATATGCAACAGCGCCCGGTCGTGGTATCGAGAATCTGTATTTTAAAAATATTACATACAATGGAAAAAATGCAGGAACTTCTATTCTCGAAGGTTACAGCGAGGAGCGGAGTTTAAAAAATATTACGTTCGAAAATTTAATGATCAATGGAGTGCTTGTACACGACAAAATGAAAAAGCCCGGCTATTATCAAACAACCGATATAGCAAAGTTTTATATTGGTGTATATGTAGAAAACCTGAAATTTATTTCTACTGTGAGCGATAAGTAAAATGCCTTTTAAATTCGTATTAAGGAGTAATTAAAACTACAATTTAAAAATGAAAAGATTCTTAGCTGCGTTATTTTTGCTGGTTGTTTTTGTGCTAGTCTCACAAGCTCAAACCATTATTTCCGAAACCCTTCAAAAACTCCATTCCCCCGATGGCGCTTATGAGTTTACTTTTTATCAGAAAGTAAATGTGTCAGGCAACAAACAAATGTATTATACGCTGAATTTCAAGGGAAAAACAGTGGTTGAGGAGTCAGAATTAGGTGTTCTGATAGAAAATAACACTTTTGAATCTGCGCTGGGTGTTCCGAATGACACCTGCAAAATATGGGGTGAAAATCTGAGTTTTACAGGAATTCAACGTGATTCTGCAAAGAGAATCTGGAAGCCTTTGTACGGCGAATATGCTCAAATAAGCGATAATTACAACGAAATAACGCTTTTTTTCCGAAAAGGTGATGCGAAAGAAATAAAGCTAAGCGACGGCTACGATAAAAACCGAAGTTATTTTATGAACGTAGTGGTTCGTGCTTACAACGAAGGCGTGGCGGTTCGTTATCATTTTCCGGAACCAAGCAACGGACTTTTTCTGCATATCGTTGGCGAACAAACTCAATTTACTATGCCCGAAGGTACGCTGGCATATTACGAGCCATGGGCTCAGGGACCATATTCCTTATTGCCATTAAAAAACTGGAACGGACAAAGCGAACGTCCGCTCACGATGAAGCTCACAAATGGTTTGACAGTTGCCATAGCCGAAGCACAAATGACTGATTATGCCCGTATGAAATTCAGTTTGAATCCTGAAAAACCAAACACCTTACAGGCAAGCCTGTATAGTAGTGTGGATGTAATTCCTGCCTACTCAACTCCCTGGAGGGTAATTATGGCAGCTGAAAAGGCCACGGATTTAATTGCAAACAATACCATTATTCTGAATTTAAATCCTGAAAATAAAATCAAAGATGTGTCGTGGATAAAACCCGGCAAGGTGATTCGTGTGGGTAAACTCACGCAAGCCGATGCAATGGCTTATATCGATTTTGCTGCAGCCCGTAATCTGCAATATGTTCATTTTGATGCCGGTTGGTATGGACCGGAAATGCAAATGGCTTCGTCGGCGTTGAAAGTAAGCGAAAAACGCGACCTCAATATTCCTGAAGTTATTAAATATGCCAGTTCAAAAGGAATAGGCCTTTGGGTTTATGTTAACCAACGGGCATTGTTTCAGGAGCTTGATTCCATTTTACCGCTGTATAAAAAATGGGGAATAAAAGGAATCAAGTTTGGTTTTGTACAGGTGGGTAACCAGCGCTGGACTACCTGGTTGCACGATGCAGTTAAGAAATGTGCTGAATATGGATTGATGGTGGATATTCACGATGAATATCGTCCAACAGGATTCAGTCGCACGTATCCAAATTTGATGACACAGGAAGGAATTCGTGGAAACGAAGAATTTCCGGATGCTACCCACAATACTATTCTGCCATTTACACGCTTTCTGGCCGGTCCTGCCGATTATACCATTTGTTATTACAGCGGAAAATTAAAAAATACCCGTGCACATCAACTGGCTTTATCCGTGGTTTATTACAGCCCGATACAGTTTATGTACTGGTACGACCATCCTTCGCAATACAAGGGAGAGCCGGAAATTGAATTCTTCGATAAAGTAAAAACCGTGTGGGACGACACCAAAGTACTGAACGGAGAACCCGGTGAGTTTATTACTACGGCGCGCAGAAGTGGTGACGAATGGTTTGTGGGTACTATCACCAACAACGATGCCCGCACTATTGCAGCACCTCTTGCTTTCTTATCAGCCAAACAAAAATATGTGGCTAAAATTTATACCGACGACGACAATGTAACCACTAAAACTAAAGTGGGAATTTCGACTTTCATTGTAACAGCTAAATCAGTTCTAAAACTTAACCTGAAAGCCAAAGGAGGCGCATCTATTCACATTGTTCCGGCAACCAAGGTGGATTTAAAAACATACAAACAACTCCCGGTTAAAAATCTGATAAAATAGACAGGTAGACAAATTAAAAAAATCAGTAAAAAGAATAAGTAAATCTGCTTTTTGATTCGTATTACTATAAAATGCACAAATTGTGTATTTAATTAATAGATGAACCGAATCAAAGCATATTTACTTATTCTTTTTTTAGGGTCGTTGCTTAGCAACGCTCAGCCCTATGTATCGCAGGTTTGGATAGCCGACAATGGAAATGGAACATATAAAAATCCTGTTCTCCATGCCGATTATTCCGACCCTGACGTATGCGCTGTGGGCGATGATTTTTACATGACGGCTTCAAGTTTCAATTGTATTCCGGGTTTGCCAATTCTTCATTCCAACGATTTAGTGAACTGGAAAATTATTGGTTATGCACTAAAAAATCAGGAACCTGACGATTTCTTTTCCAAACCTCAACATGGTAAAGGGGTTTGGGCACCATGTATTCGATTTCATAATGGTGAATTTTACATTTACTGGGGCGATCCCGATTTTGGAATTTATGTCGTAAAAACAAAAGATATTCTGGGCGAATGGGAAAAACCGATATTGGTGAAAGCCGGAAAAGGGTTGATTGATCCAACGCCACTTTGGGATGAAGACGGTAAAGTTTATCTTGCTCATGCATGGGCAGGCAGCCGTTCAGGGATAAACTCTGTAATCACTATTTCCGAAATGAATGCCGAAGGCGCGAAAATTATTTCAAATCCTGTAATTGTTTTCGATGGTAACGATGGTGTAAATCATACCATTGAGGGACCGAAATTTTATAAACGAAATGGCTATTATTACATTCTTGCACCAGCGGGTGGAGTAGAATATGGTTGGCAATTGGCATTGCGTTCAAAGAGTATTTACGGACCTTACGAAACCAAACGGGTAATGGAGCAGGGCAAAACAATTATCAACGGGCCTCACCAGGGTGCATGGGTGGAAACAAAAACAGGAGAATCGTGGTTTCTGCATTTTCAGGATAAAGCCATGTATGGCAGGGTAATTCACCTGAATCCAATGAAGTGGGTGAAGGACTGGCCTGTTATTGGTGTAGACAAAGATGGTGATGGCTGTGGAGAACCGGTTTCGGTTTACAAAAAACCAAATGTAAGTAAAACATATCCTATTGAAACTCCTGCCGAAAGTGATGAATTTGACAACGGTAAGTTTGGTTTGCAATGGGGCTGGCACGCTAATTACAAGGATTTATACGGAATGCCACTATCGTCGGGTCAGATGCGTATTTATGCTCATTATCTGAGTGAGGGATTTGTAAATTTTTGGGAGGTTCCAAATCTGCTTTTGCAGAAATTTACAGCTGAAGAATTTACTGCCACAACAAAACTTACATTTACAGCCAAAGAAGATGGCGACCGTGCCGGAATCATTGTAATGGGTTGGAACTATGCTTATCTGGGGTTCGAAAAACAAGGCGACAAGGTAGTTCTTGTACAGGGAACTTGTAAGGATGCTGAACAAAAAACGCCCGAAATGCTAACCAAACTGGCTAAATTTGATTTTGACAAAGTGTACAAAGTTGGTTCATTCAATTATCTGAAAGATATTTATTTCAGGACAAAAGTGGAAAAAGGTGGCAAATGTACTTTCTTGTACAGTTTTGATAATAAAAAATTTATAGCCGCAGGCGAACAATTCACAGCCCGTCAGGGAAAATGGATAGGTGCAAAAGTGGGTTTATTTGCCGTTAAACCTTTTAACTCCGGAAATCGTGGTTGGGTGGATATCGACTGGTTTAGAGTGACTACCCCTAACCCCTAAAGGGGAACAAGAGATGTTTCGAATTACTAATTGGTTTATTATTGAAAAAAGAAAAAATAGTCAAAACAAACTTCAACTCCCCTTTAGGGGTTGGGGTTTATTATTAATGCAATGAAAAAAAATAATTTAGCAGTACTTCCGGTACTATTCGGATTTTTTGTGATGGGATTTTGCGATATCGTTGGAATATCGTCGGATTATGCCCAGGATGCGTTTGGCTGGTCAAATACAATGACCGGATTTGTTCCCTCAATGGTGTTTGTCTGGTTCCTGTTTCTGGGTATGCCGGTTGGAATTCTGATGAACAAATGGGGGCGTAAAAACACCGTATTACTTAGTATGATAGTTACAATTGTGGGGATGATGATTCCGCTTGTAAACTATAACAGCGTTACAACTATGATTGCTTATGCTTTGCTGGGAATCGGAAATGCCATTTTGCAGGTATCGCTGAATCCGCTGTTAAACAATGTGGTAACTAACCAGAAACTTCTTACCAGTAGTTTAACAGTAGGCCAGGTTGTTAAAGCCGTTTCTTCATTGGTTGGTCCGCAGATAGTACTGATTGCTGTTAATTATTTCGGAAACGGCGATACAGGTCTGTGGTATTACAGTTTCCCGATTTTGGGTGCTATAACCTTACTTTCGGGTTTGTGGTTGATGCTTACACCGGTTCCACGCGAAAATGTAGTACCTGCTACCGGCTCACAACTTACCGATACATTGAGTTTATTGAAGGATAAAAAGATTTTATTGTTGTTTTTCGGAATTTTCTTTGTGGTAGGTGTGGATGTTGCCACCAACTTTATCAGTTCAAAAATACTGATAACCCGCTTTGGCTGGGATAAATCCGAAGCCGGTTTTGCTCCGCAGGTTTACTTCTTCAGTCGTACAATTGGAGCGCTGTTGGGTGCATTTTTAATGACCAAAATTGCTGAAATGAAATATTTCAAAGTGAATATTTTACTTGCCGTAGCAGCTATTCTCACGCTTGCCTTTGTGGAAAACGAATTAGTCAATCTGATAGCAATTGGCGCAGTAGGTTTTCTGGCATCGTGTATCTTCCCGATAATTTATTCTATGGCCGTACAAACCCGCCCTGAAAAAGCCAATCTTATTTCCGGGTTAATGATTACAGCAGTGGCCGGTGGAGGTGCTGTGACGCCATTAATCGGATTTTTTACTGATGCAGTAGGTATAATTGGCGGGGTATTCGTAATATTAGTATGTGTGCTTTATTTAACCTATTGTGCGTTTGGTGTAAAGGTAGAAAATGCGTAACTGTTATTTAATTAAGTGTATGAAAAAGATTGTTTTAGGGTTTATTGTCATTTTAGTAGCTTCTTGCGTTTCCACGGAGAAATCTGAATTTGTTGATGACGCTTTGAACTATTGCGCCGATCAAACCAATCGAACATTAACCGAACTGAAAGGAGATTCTGTTATCAATTATACCATGATGCCCCGTAATATACTGCGCGGTGAATCAAAATGGAATTGTCGAAAAGCAACTAAAGATGAGTGGACAGCAGGATTCTGGCCCGGCATTTTGTGGTATGACTACGAATTTACGCAGGATGAAAAAATTAAAAATGAAGCAGAAAAGTTTACAGCCTCACTAAAGTTTTTATCCGAAACATCCGCTTTTGATCACGATTTGGGTTTTCTGATTTTTTGTAGTTATGGTAACGGATATCGGTTAACCGGAAATCCGGAGTACAAAAAAATAATTTTGAATACTGCCGATACGTTGGCAACCTTGTTTAATCCTAAAGTAGGTACAATTCTATCGTGGCCACGCGAGGTGGAAGGCAAAGGTTGGCCGCATAACACCATTATCGACAATATGATTAATCTGGAAATGCTATTTTGGGCAGCCAAAAATGGAGAAAACAAAAAATTGTACGATATAGCAGTGGCAC
>JAYRXP010000015.1:0-3562 GCA_041917395.1 Paludibacter sp. | reverse complement strand
TTTCAATATTTTCGCGGCCAATTTCCTTGCCAATCAACGAATTAATTTTTTGCACACTCACTTCAACCACAAAAGGTTTTACCTCGTTCGGGTAAATATCCACAATGTCGCTCGAAATGCTTCCACCGGCCACTTCCTGAATAAGCAAGGCGCAACGTTTCATCACATAAATGGTGTTGGTTGGGTCGCAGCCGCGCTCAAAACGAAACGAGGCATCAGTATTCAAACCGTGACGTTTAGCCGTTTTACGAATAGAAACAGGATGAAAATAAGCACTTTCCAGAAACACATTTTGCGTGGTTTCAGTTACACCTGAGTCCAGACCTCCAAACACACCACCAATACACATCGGTTTATCGCCATCACAAATCATCAAATCGGCAGCGTTCAGTTTGCGTTCCGCACCATCGAGTGTTACAAAAGGCGTTCCTTCGGGCAAACATTTAACACGTACTTCTTTCGATGTAATTTTATCAGCATCGAAAGCATGAAGCGGTTGTCCCAATTCGTGCAACACAAAGTTAGTAACATCTACAATATTATTAATAGGGCGAAGTCCGATAGTGAGCAATGCATTTTTCAACCAATCGGGCGATTCGGCAACCTTCACACCCGAAATTGTAACTGCCGAATAACGCGGACAAGCTTCGGGATTTTCAACCTTTACCGGAATCGTAAGATTTGTATTTTGAATCTTAAACGCATCAACCGAAGGTTTAGTCAATATAATTTCGGAATTTTTAAGGGCAAAATAAGCAGCCAAATCGCGCGCCATACCATAATGCGAAGCAGCATCCACACGGTTCGGTGTAATATCCACTTCAATCAGAAAATCGCTTTTTATTCCATAATAATCTTTGGCCAATGTACCCACAACTGTCTCGGCTGGTAATACAATAATGCCATCGTGACTAGTTCCGATACCAATTTCATCCTCAGCACAAATCATCCCCATCGACTCCACACCACGAATTTTGGAACGTTTAATGGTAAAACTTTCGTCGCCCGAATAAAGCACAGTGCCCACAGTAGCCACTACTACTTTTTGTCCGGCAGCCACATTGGGCGCTCCACACACAATTTGTAATGGTTCACCTGAGCCCACATTCACCGTGGTAACGTGTAAGTGATCCGAATTTTCATGATTGACGCACGTAAGCACCTCGCCAATTACCAATCCTTCGAGTCCACCTTTAACAGTTTGTACTTCTTCTACACCACCCACTTCAAGTCCGATGGATGTTAGTGCTTTACCCAATTCAACAGCTTCAATATCAGTATTGATATAGTTTTTCAGCCAGTTATACGAAATATTCATACAGTTATTCTCAGTTATTTTTTGAAGGCACAAAGATACGTATTTTTTTGGAGCAAGAATTTGTTGGTTTACATAAACTTGGATGTTTTCACAAAAAATCATGCTCAGTTTCACATTAATCCATTATTTTTGCCTGTTGTAACTAAAAAATCAACAGCTACGACAATCAGAAAAAATGAATATTGAAGAACTGCACGAATACTGTCTGAGCTTAAATGCTGTTAGCGAACACTTTCCGTTCGACGAGGTAACGCTCGTTTTTAAAGTGAAGGACAAAATGTTTGCGCTTATACCGCTGGATAATCCGCAACCACAAATTGCGTTAAAGTGTGACCCCGACCGGGCTATTGAACTTCGCGAACAATACAACAGCATTGTACCTGCATGGCATTTCAATAAAAAACACTGGAATTCAGTCATCATTAGTCCGGAAATAAGCACGGAACTTCTCAAAGAACTGATACAACATTCGTACAATCTTGTGGTGAGTGGATTACCACGGAAAATAAGGGAAGAACTTAATTATTAAAAATTATGCGCATTGTCATTCAGCGTGTTAGCGAAGCATCGGTTACAATAAACAACGCCGTACATGCTTCTATCGGAAAAGGTTTTATGATTTTGGTTGGTATTGAGGATGCTGACAGCGCCGAAGATGCCGAATGGTTGGCGGGTAAAGTGGCAGGGCTGCGGGTTTTCGACGACGAAAACGGCGTAATGAATCGCTCGGTAGTGGACATTAACAGCGAAATACTCGTTGTCAGTCAGTTTACACTACATGCGCTGACGAAGAAAGGAAACCGTCCTTCGTACATCCGGGCTGCCGGACACGAAAAGGCAGTACCGCTTTACGAACTTTTTTGCAAAAAAGTAACCGAAAAAACAGGTATTGAGGTAAAAACAGGTATTTTTGCAGCCGATATGAAAGTGGCACTTGTGAACGATGGCCCGGTAACGATTTTAATAGATTCAAAGAACAAAGAGTAAAGAGCAAAGAGTTAAAGAAACTACACATGATAAAAAAGCACATTCCCAACTTTATTACCTGCCTGAATTTATTTTCAGGTTGTCTGGCTATCTATTACGGATTTCAGGCTAATTATGATTTGGTAGCCTTGTTTGTTTTGCTTGCAGCGGTGTTCGATTTTGCCGATGGATTGGCAGCTCGTTTGTTGCACGCATATTCTCCCATGGGAAAAGAACTTGATTCGCTGGCCGATGTGGTGAGTTTTGGAGTTGCACCGGGCGTGTTAGTGCTTTCGATGCTCACACGAAGTGAACTACCCCAATGGCTGGTATTTGCCGGTTTTATAATTCCTGTTTTTTCAGCACTACGTTTAGCTAAATTCAATATTGATGACCGCCAAACTTCGTCGTTTATCGGTCTGCCAACTCCGGCAAACGCTTTATTCTGGGTGGGTCTGGGTTATTCATATTCGGAAATACTTATTACCAACAATTGGTTTATTTTGGTATTTACGGTTGTTTTCAGCGGACTTTTGGTTTCGGAACTGCCTATGTTTTCGCTCAAATTCAAAAATCTGAAATGGAAAGACAATCAGGTACAGTACATTTTCCTGATTGTAAGTATTTTATTAATTATTATTTTTCAGACCAAAGCACTGGCACTGATAATCGGATGGTATATTGTGTTATCCTCAACGCTTTTGCTACTTAAAAAACAGACAAAATAACATCATTCTGTATCACATTAATCCATTATATTTAGCTTTCCGGCATGCAATTTTTTTAGCCTCATTAATGCCTCGATGTAATAATAATCGGCATAAATAATGGATGCATCAATTTCACTCTTATTTGGCCAATGACCTGTAGAATGAAGCAAAAAAGAAGGATTTAAGTTACCACTCTGATAATTATCGTGTAAACTTTTTAGTATTTTTACAGCAGTAAGTCTGTAATTTTCACCCTTCCCGTTTTTTACATAACCTGACAATTCCAGTAAGGCTGAAGCTGTAACCGCAGCTGCTGAAGCATCTCTGGGTGCATTTGGAATCGCTGGGTCATCAAAATCCCAATATGGAATTAAATCGTCGGGTAGATTCTTTAGATAAGCATCTGTCACTTTTTGGGCAAATTCAAGATATTTAATGTCTTTTGTTTCGCGATAGCAAACGGTATAACCATAGATAGCCCAAGCCTGACCACGAGCCCACATGGACTCATCACTGAAACCCTGATGTGTAATCCCTTTAATTTTCTGACCGGTGATAGTATCGTAAA
>JAYRXP010000014.1:0-2482 GCA_041917395.1 Paludibacter sp. | reverse complement strand
CGGAAATGCAAATCTACGCAAAGAACAATATCAGGCAGCCCGCTGTCCGCTGTTGGGTTACGAACTTAACTTCCTGACCATCGAAGGAGCAAAAATTCCTTCGCGTTTCCTTCAGGTTTACAAACAGGATGAAGTTGGCAAACAAGGTTACGACGAGGGTGCAGCAAAACTGTACGATTTCTTCAAAACAGAACTTGCACAATACCTGACTCCTGAGCTTCATCCCAAGGGTCGCGAAATAATTGAAGCCTGTCTGCGCGGTGCATCTGTAGCCGAGTACGAAGAGCTTCTTACACTGGAACAATAAAACCAAGAAATACACGAACGACAAACCCCGAACAATCGTAAAAAACGAAAGTTCGGGGTTTATTTATTTTCTAAACTAATGAATTACAACTCTGCAACCAACTCTTTCATTATTTGGGTCATAAGAGGCTGAACTTTGTTACCTATCTGTTGCACTTCTTCGTGTGTAACCTCCACAATTTTGCCAGGCACACCAAGGTCGGTCACTATCGACATCCCAAAACATCGCATACCGGAATGGTTAGCCACAATTAATTCGGGACCAGTACTCATGCCAACTGCATCACCACCAATAATACGGAAATAACGGTATTCGGACGGCGTTTCGAAAGTAGGGCCTGTCGTTCCTACATAAACGCCTTCGACCACTTTAATATTATTGCGGGCTGCTATTTGCCTGGCTTTTACAACAAGTTCGGGAGAATAAGCTTCGCTCATATCCGGGAAACGCGGACCAAGCTCAGCATAGTTTTTACCACGTAGCGGATGTTCCGGGAAAAGATTGATATGGTCGGTAATTATCATCAAATCACCAATTTCGAAGTCAGGATTGACACCACCCGATGCATTCGACACCAGTAAATTTTCAATTCCGATAGCCTTCATTACCCGTACAGGAAATGTAACCTGCTTCATGTCATAGCCTTCGTAATAATGAAAGCGTCCCTGCATAGCCAGCACATCAACATCGCCCAACTTACCAAAAATCAGTTTTCCGCTGTGACCTTCGACGGTCGAAACCGGGAAATGTGGTATTTGCTCGTAAGGAATTTCCGTTGTATCGGTAATTTGTGTTACCAGATTGCCCAGTCCGGTTCCGAGTATGATACCTGTTTTGGGCATTTTTGCTATTTTCGATTTTAAAAAATCAGCTGTTTCGTGTATAAGATTCAACATATTTCAGAATGTTTTTAATAAATAGGTTTTGTTTGTTTTGTAAAATCTGTATTGAAATTGGTATAAAATAAACGAACTTCTTAAGTTCCTCAGGAAAATGACGGTCGGTCAGCATACGTGCAGCATCTTTTTCCGTAATCAGAATTATTTTATTATCCGTTTGCAAATGTATGAATTTTTGTTTTATTTCGGCATAATTATTCACGGAAAATTCGTGATGATCAGGAAATGCGAGAACATTGACTGAAGCTCCATGATTTTCAAGTTCTGCAACCAACGATTTGTTTGACACAATTCCGGTAACCAGCAAAACATCCATTCCGCTGATTTGCCTGAGGTTTACATCTTCGGCGTTTTCATCAAACAAAGGCTTTAAATCGCCGTATTCGATAGCCGAAAAGTATAATTGCTGATGCGGAAGCAGCTTTAAACTTTTCTCCACATCGTCCATTTCATTGGCTGACATGGTTTGCTGACATTTCGTAACAACGACCATATCTGCTCTTTTACTTCCCGAAGCACACTCCCGAAGCCGCCCTCCAGGCAACGGCAAATCATCGTTGTAGAGGCGTGAATAATCCGTAAGCAAAATACTCAAACCCGGCTTTATAGCTCTGTGTTGAAATGCATCGTCGAGCAATACAACCTGAACTTCGGGACGGTTGTTCAGCAATGCCAATACGCCATGCACGCGCTTTTCGTCGACAACCACCATAACATCCCTGAATTTGCGATATATCTGAAACGGCTCATCTCCAATGGTTTTGCTGTCCGAACTATCGTCAGCCATAACAAAACCTTTCGTACTACGTTTGTAACCCCTGCTCAGCACTGCAAGCTTGTATTTATCCTGCAAAATCCGAATCAGAAACTCGATATGTGGTGTTTTTCCGGTTCCACCAACAGCAAGGTTTCCAACAGATATTACCGGCATATCAAACGATGTGGATTTGAGCCAGCCACGATTGTAGCACAAATTACGCACAAATATGACCGCTCCGTATAAAAGCGAGAACGGCGATAGTACTATGTTTTGGAGAGACATCTTCATTTCAAACGAATTAAGGCACGGGGTCGTAACCACTCCCACCCCACGGATGACAGCTTAAAATACGTTTCAGAGACAACCAACCACCTCTGAAGATTCCGTGTTTCAGAACCGCCTCCACCGTGTATTGCGAACAGGTGGGCGTATATCTGCACCTCGAATGCAACAGTGGCGAAATACTGTAACGGTAAAAGTACACAGGCACCAACACAATATGACGAACCAGTTTTT
>JAYRXP010000013.1:0-10741 GCA_041917395.1 Paludibacter sp. | reverse complement strand
TGGATATTTTGAATATGAACTGTCGGTATTAATTCGCAAAGAAGATGTACCTTTGGATGGAAGTATTATTGAGGAGTGGAAGTTGCCCGGAAATCATATTCGCAGAAACGAAGATATAAATGCAACTGCTGCCCGAATACTAAAGGAACAAACCGGTCTGGAAGATATTTACGTAAAGCAGTTTCAGGTTTTCAGCGACCCTAACCGATTGAAACGACGTCCTCAGGATTTTGAGTGGGTTAAACCCCGTCTCGAAGATGAGAGAGTAATTACTGTTGGCTTTTATTCGTTGATAAATATAAACTCAATTGATAATACAAAATTGATTGATGTAGCTAAATGGGCTAATGCCAACGAACAGATTGATTTAATGTTCGATCACAACGAAATATTTAGCGAAGCTCTAAAAAAACTCCGATACGATTTGTTGCACGAGCCGCTGATTTTCGAACTTCTGCCCGAAAAGTTTACACTGACGCAAATGCAAAAAGTATATGAAGTGATTTTCAATACCTTGTACGATAAACGAAATTTTCGTCGAAAAATCAATAAAATGCCATACCTTATTCAGCTGGATGAAATACAGACGGGAGTATCGCATAAACCTGCACGCTACTACTCGTTTGACAGGGACATTTATGAAAAAAGCAGAACCGAACGGTTCGATTTCAGAGTTTAATAGCAAAAGAAATAAACAGGAGGCTGTATCAAAAGATTTTCTTTGATACAGCCTCATTTATTCAGGATGTTTCGATCTTTAGTTTAAATAGATAATTTATCAATTCCTTTAATTGTATTTGTAACTTTCATAATGAAAATATACACTATCGGAATTAATGAAAGTGCATTAGCCCAGATTAGTGGTCCATCCATCAGCAAAATGCCATAAACCAACCATAAGGTAATGCAAACTACAACAATACAGTACATTAACAGTGAAATGCTGTGCGTGTCCTTTGTTTGAAAAACTTTTATTGCTTGCGGGAACTGATTTAGAACCGAGAGTAAAGATGCTGAAAATCCTACAATTTCTACTGCTGTCATTTTATTTGTATTTTGTGTCAAAGATACATAAGTTTTGCTGAATTGAAACTAAAAATGGCTGTTCAAAATTTTTGAACAGCCATTTTTTTAGTAATAACGGTGTTATTTAACTGATACTTTTTTAGTTGCACCATCAACGTTTACAATATAAAGTCCCGGATTTAATTTCTTTGATTTGAAAGTTCCACCCATACTCTTATTTTCGATATTGCGACCCGTAATGTCGTAAACAATTACGTTCGAAACGACATTCTCTACAATAAGCTGTTTGTTTTGACTATAGATTTTGTTTGTAGCTTCTTTGATGTCCGAAATACCACTGATCGTTTTTTTCCATGCTACTACGGTGATAGATGTGTTTGCATCTCCCGGATATGTGGCTGTACGGTCAGGATATTTATCTCCTTTTTCATCAGCTTCTACGTAAGTCCAGTCAGCTTTGTTGTAAATGTTATAGTATATTTTCATTACCATAGGAATACTGAACGAGAAAGTTCCATTCTGATTTTTTACTGCTTTCATTGCCTTTGTCATATCCCAGCCCAGGAAATCGCCCTGAATAAATATACTGTCTGTACCGGCTGGTACTGTTACGGTAATGTTTATTGTTCCTGTTTTTGCAGGGTCATAAATTCCTTCGAATGCATTTACTACAACAGCTGTACTGTTTTCAGTTACTCCGTACACGAAATTTGCTTTAGGATCGGTTTGTTGGTACGACCATGCCGGACCTGCACAGAATTTAAATTCCATGTTTTTGGCATCAAGACTATGTACTTTTATTGAAAATACTTTACCGTTTAAATCTTCAGAAACAAAAGTCATTTTAGTGGCATCCGACGGGCTGCTCCAGCCATTAAAGCTACCTACAAGATATAAAACCTTAACATCTGAAGGAACCAACGCTTCAATAGTTACATCACGTTCGTCAGGGGTGAATGTTTCTCCCCATTTAACAACAACATCCGTAGCTGACCATGTTCTGTCGGTAATAGAAGTTCCTTCGGCAGTTTTTTCGATATATTTCCAGTCCGGACCGCTCAGATACTGATATTTCATTTCAGCAGTAGCGGTAGGTAAGTCGATTGTGTAGTGTGTTTCATCTACTTTTGTTAATGCTGTGGCGGAAGGGCTCCAACCATTCATTTCACCTGTAATGTAGCAAGCTTTGGTGCCGGCAGGTACTGTTACATTGTATGTCAAAGCTGACATCGGTTGGTTGACAACGAATATGCTCAAAAGAGCAAATACTAGCGTAAAGATTTTTTTCATGATACTAAATAATTTAAAATTTAAAATACAGTTATTTCTTGTTGATTTTTACAACGTGTCAAAAGTACACAAAGTTTATTGTCTTTCCAACACTTAGTGCCTGAAATTTAAGATTTATTAAATATTTAAATTGTGGTGTTTGGTTTAAAATTATGCTATATTATTGTTTGTCAGTATGTTGTGTTTGTTTGTGTTTTTTGAAAAAATTGTATGTGTTTTAAAATCCAATTTGTATCAGTTTTGCACAAAATATAAAACGAGTTTTGACAGTATATGATGAATTAAACAACAATTTTTATTCAGATTTCTTTGTTTTATAAAAAATATGTTTTAATTTTGAGGCGATTACAACTTTGAAAATCAAAGTGTTAAATGTGGCAATTGTTAACTAACTATTAATACATGTCATTATGAAAAAAAATGTATTTCTCCTCCTTTTAGCCCTCAAAGCAATGGCTGTCAATGGGCTGGTTTTTAATGTAGCGGTACCTGCAGGCACCAAAGCCTGTTATATTGCCGGCGATTTCAATGCGTGGACGCATCAGGAAATGCAAAAAACCGATGCCACTCATTACACCATAAATATATCGAATGCCACCAACATTCAGCAATATAAATATTGCTCCGGCCCGGGTTGGACATTTGTTGAAAACACAGTAAACGGACAAAACAGAACCTGGACTGCTACTGATGTTGTAAGCTCGTGGACAACTGTTTATGATCCTGATGCGCTGGCTGTTGATGTAACGTATAGCGTGACGGTTCCTGCCGGTACAAATGCATGCTATTTTGCCGGAGCTGCTACCAACTGGGCACATACCGAAATGCAACGCGTTGACGCCACACATTACAGGGTTGTTATTAAAACAGCTTACAAAGACAAGTATAAGTATTGCTCGGGCCCCGACTGGAAGTACGAAGAATACGATGCAAATAATCAGCCGGTGGCCGACCGCATGTATGCTACTCAGGATGTGGTGACGAAATGGAAAGAAACTTACGCACCGCCGTTGCCCGCAGTAACGCAAATTCCTAATTCACTAACAGTTTCATCGGGTTCTGTTGTTCGTTATGCATTCAACAGCACGTATATTGGTAGCCGTACTGTGGACGTATGGTTGCCTGCCGGCTATTCGGCAACAAAAAAATATGCCGTTCTGTATATGCACGATGGGCAAATGCTGTTCGATGCCACTTCGACCTGGAACGGGCAGGAATGGAAAGTGGACGAAACCCTGTCGCAACTAATGATTTCGGGTGAAATAAAAGACGTGATTGTGGTTGGTATCTGGAACAGCGACAACCGTTATGGCGAATATTATCCTGAGAAAACGCTTGATTATCTGCCTGCAACTATCAAAACTCAAAAAACAAGCGAACTGGGAAATAATCCGAAAGCCGACGAATACCTGAGTTTTATTGTAAACGATGTAAAACCATTTATTGATAAAACGTATTCGGTCAACACCGATGCGGCAAACACATTTGTTGCCGGCTCAAGCATGGGCGGGCTGATTTCGTGGTATGCCCTGTGCGAATATCCGGCTGTTTTTGGTGCAGCTATATGTATGTCGACACATTGGGGAGTTTTGAATACGGACGATGCGTCAATTCCCGATTCGTTTCGAAAATACTTATTGAGCAAATTGCCGTCACCATCTTCGCATACACTTTATTTCGATCACGGAACCATAGGTTTGGATGCCAACTATCCGCAAAATCAGGCCCTGGCCGATACCATTATGCGGTTTAAAGGATATACGGCAACAAACTGGAAAACGCAGGTATTTACCGGCGACGACCACAACGAAACCTGCTGGGCTAATCGCTTTAATATCCCGGCTAAATTTATTATTGCCAAAAGTCAGGCAGTTTTAAACCTAACAGGAGACTTGGATGATAAAGGATTTGAAAAAGGCTCGGTCATCCCGATTGCATGGACATCTAAATTGGTTGACAATGTAAAAATTGAATATTCAAACAACAACGGTTTGTCGTGGACCATCGTAGCGGCAGCAGTTTCGGCAGCATCGGGCTCTTACAACTGGACAGCTCCCCTGGTTAATTACGGAAATTATAAAATCAGAATTTCTGACGCATCAAACAGTTCAACTACTTCAGTAAGTAAAATTTTCACTATTGGAACTGCTCTGAAAATTATAAAGTTTACAGTTGATATGTCCATTATGGTTGGTCAGAATAAATTTAATCCGGCAACCGATAATGTGTTTGTCAAGAGTTCGGCTCCGAACGACAGACTGTTGCAACCGATGACTGCTATCGGAAATAATATCTACTCTATGACTGTTCCGATAAATGCAAACAGCTTTTTCAACTACAAATACCTCATAAATACTACCAACGCTGATAATGGAGGTCTTGAAAATAATTTTCCTATTGCTTCCAATGGT
Source organism: Paludibacter sp. (assembly GCA_041917395.1). Lineage (GTDB taxonomy): Bacteria > Bacteroidota > Bacteroidia > Bacteroidales > Paludibacteraceae > Paludibacter. The sequence goes on along the minus strand of JAYRXP010000013.1, from coordinate 6,014 downwards.
TATCGTATGATAAGTGTAGGTGCAAAGGATTTGCAATTGGCCACTGTATTTTTCAACGATGGTGATATGAATCTATCAAAATCGTCCGACCATTTTACGGTGATTTACACGGCCCAGGATCAAAATTTGGTCGACAATTTTCTGGAACGAATGGAAGTATTGCACAAAATTGTAGCAGGAGCCTTGCAGGTAACTCCAACCGTGAAAACATATATGTATTTTTATAAAGACCGGGATCAGTTTCATTTAGCGCAGGGTTATCCCGAAAATCCCGAATGGGCAACAGGTTCGGCTTATGGAAAAAGTCTGCTGGCTATGGTTTCGCCCACGAAAATAGGGTTAAACGATGCTCTCGGACTTTGTGCGCATGAATATACCCATTGTTTGAATGCATGGAAAACAAAAACGACCTTACCGGCTTGGCTTAACGAAGGTGTGGCTTGTTATTATGGAAGACAATTCTCTACTAAAGACTGGATAAAATCAGAAATGCTTAAGAAAGGGAAGCCTAATATTGCTGATATCTGGACTAACGACCCGTCGATGGGCTATGCTTATTCTGGAATATTGGCTTATTTTATTATCAAAACAAAAGGTGAAGCCGCTATGTCAAAGTTTATTGAAAATATGAACTACTCAGATATCGGATATTCAAACATTAATGCTTTACAGACCGAATGGCAAACGTTTTTGGATGTTTATCTCGATTATCAGGCTATGGTAAATGTAAAATTTTCGGTTAATATGGCCGATATGATAGCAGCGGGTTATTTTAAACCATCCACCGACAAGGTTTTTGTGAAAGGAGATCAGTATGGACTTGGCACAAAAGAAATGACGCTTGAATCAGGAACTATTTATTCGATAACTATTCCGGTGAATACCTATTCGTTTAACGAATATAAATTTTACACAAATTCTGCGACAGCTCCAAATAGCGGAATGGAGCTTAACACAGATGAGACAGTTCTGGGGAACCGTTTGCTTGACGTTACCAATACAGCAAAAACACTCAATACCGTTACGTTTAATTCTTCTGCACTTCCGGCTATTTCTGGTGTGGATATGCAGAAAGTCAACAATAAAATTAACGTTCTGAATTCACATATTCGATTTCACTTTTCAGGACAATACACAAAATACAATTACTTGTTTAAAAAACTAACACCAACCGAGTATCAAACACAAAAACCAACAGACAATTTATCATTCGATGCGGGATTTGTAGATGCAAATGGTATAATAAACATAAGCGAACCGACCACAACCGACCAAAAGGCAATATTCGCCGACATAACGAATGTTGCGCTTTACTATATTTGTCAGAAATATATGTACGAATTTTACAATACAAAAAATCTTCCGTTGATATTGAAAGTTGGTTTTCCTGTTTTCGAAGCCGGACTATTGCCTTCGGATGCCACGATTAAAACGGCTGTTAATGCCTATGGTGGTAGTTTTTCGTCATTCGATGTATTAAATAATACTACAACTTTTTTGCAAAACAAGGGATATTATATAGCAGGTGTTTTCGGTGAATTTATGAATGTGTATAAAAACTGGGCGTATCAGTATATTCTGGACCCGACTTCTACAGGATTTAACACTGCATCGTGGTGGTTCAATTCCGAAACAAAAGCGGAATTATTAGCTGATTTTAATCGTTATGTGTACGCACGCTTTTTGCAACCTGACGAAAATTTACGTGTAAAAGTATGCGTGGAAACCGAACATTTTAAGTTTTACACGAATCAAAAAACTGCCACAATAAATTTCCCGTTTTTTAGTGATGTTTGCGAGACTGCTTATAGTCAATATGTCTCAAATTTCAAGGTTCAGGCATACGAAAAACTCACTTTCTTTACCATGATTGGTTGCGATGATGGTGCATTAGAAGGATTAACTTGCGATCCTAATGGAAGACTTACCGGTGGCACAGCCTGGTCGTCGGGAGTACACTCAACATCATCGCCAACCGCAGAACTTCTTCAATATTTTTACGGGCAAAACCGACATGAACTGGCACATTCTTTTCAGGGTCTGATAGGTCAGGGAGTAGTTACGGCATGGTTGAACGAAGGTTTTCCATCATTTTGTGCTTCAGGTCCAATTACGGATGATGCATTGGCCGCGAACAGACAACAGGGCATTGATGCAATGAATAATGCTATCAAATACTTCGGACACAGGCCAACATACGAAGAAACACGCACTTATCCTTCGCCTGATTACGGCTATTATACTATGGGTAACTATTTCATCGATTATCAGTACCGAAAAGGTGGATATCCTTTAATAAAAGCTATTCAGATTAATGATTTGTCAGCCTGCCAATCATTAGGATACACAACTACTCAGGCTTTTCTTGAAGATTTTTATTTCGATTTTGATATACGTGTGCAACAAAAACCAATTGCCACGCTTATCAGTCCTGTTGCCGGAACCGATGAAACAAATCCAACAGTGAATATTAGTTGGACACCGTTGAAAGCTGGCGTAAAATTGAATATAGCTGTTTCGACCGACGATGCAAAAACATGGACGGAAATAGCGAATCGAACCACGGGCACATCGTGTGTATGGAATTCGGGAAATATGTCGACCCGTTTTTATATCAAAATCTCAGCACCTGATAATTTGGATGTATCAACTACTTTCGGGCCGTTTATCAAAGGTGATTTAAGCAAACTGAACATCACATCACCTGTTTTAAACAATTATATTATTAGTGGCGATACAACATCCATAAAATGGGCAACAACCGGAATTCAAAATATTAAAATTGAATATACACTAAATAATGGCACTAACTGGACAACCATTACCAACAACACCTCCACAGCTGCCAATACATACAATTGGGTTGTTCCTTCGGGAATCACCGGAAGTTGCAAACTACGTTTAACCGATGTAACAAACAATGCAAATTCCTGTGTGAGTGAAATATTTACCATTGTTACACCAAACGAAGTGGGTGGTCCGTATCTGTACGACAAAAATACGTTGCTGCTCTTACACTTCGACAACGACCTGAACAACCGTAGTAAGTCAGCACCAAATGCTGTGGGCGATGTATTGAATCTGACTAATGAAGCTTCGAGTGTAGCCAATCTGGGGTTAAGCTATAAAAACAGTTCGGCAATTTCGGTTCCGCATCATGCTAATCTGAACCTTACCGGCGACTGGACCATTGAAGCATGGGTAAAACTAACGGCTTATAATGCTAACAGCAATATGTATATTTTCTGGAAATCCGGCGATACGGATACCTATCAGTCGAATTATTCACTTGAAGTAAATCCGTGGTGGGGAAATGTATTCTATGGTTACTATTTTTCTGCTCTGAACAATCGTATAGGTATTGTCGGTAACAGTCCCGCGCTTAACGAATGGTATCATGTGGCATTTATCCGCGATACCAAAAAGAAGGAGATAAAGGTAATCGTTCACGATAAGAATCGCGCGCTTGTTTCCACAACAACTACGCCTTATACTCCAAACGAGACTTTAGTAAGTTCAAAAGATCTGCTTATTGGCACAGGTTTAAGTGGTTATATCGACGAAATGCGCATTAGCAACATAGTGAGAAACTTTACCGCAACCGGTATCGAACCACTGAAGAAAACAGAAACGATTGAGATTTATCCAAATCCTGCCACTTCAAAAGTTTTTGTACGAACACATAATCCGTCAGTTTCGGAAGCTGAAGTTTATATAATTGGTGCTGATGGTCAACAGGTATTGGCAAAAAAATATCATTTGTCGGATAATATCGAACTGGATTTAGCCGGATTCAGACCCGGATTATATATGGTTAAAATAAAAAATGATTCTATAATTCAATCGATGAAATTAATTGTAAAATAAATTATATTTTTGTGTAATGGATTGATAAAACATTTTTTTATTTTATCAACTGAAAAACACACTAAAAAAACAGGTTATGGAACAGGAAAAAAGATATAGTGTCTTGCTTCAGCACATGCAAGCCGGAATTGTTGTTCATGCTCCCGATACAACGATTATAATGAACAATGCAAGAGCTGCTGAATTGCTCGATTTAACCGAAGATGAATTGTGTGGAAAAACAGCTATTGACCCTGCCTGGAATTTTATTTCAGAGGATAATATTACTTTGGCTGTTGATGAATATCCGGTAAGCAGGGTTTTAAAAACGCTTCAACCGCTCGAAAACCAAACATTGGGAGTTGTAAGTCCGAACAAAACTGAAATTGTTTGGCTCGCCGTAAACGGCGTACCATTGTTCGATAACGATGGAAGCCTCAAAGAGATTATTATCAGTTTTATTGATATTACCACCCGAAAAAATGCTGAAGAGAAGTTGAAAGAAAGCGAAACACGGTTTCGGAATGTAACCAACAGCAGTATGGCGCTCATTTGGCTTTCGGGAGTGGATAAGCTGTGTTATTATTTTAACGATACGTGGCTGAAATTTACTGGCAGAACCTTAGAGCAGGAAATGGGAAATGGTTGGGCTGAGGGTGTTCACCCTGATGATTTTGACCGCTGTCTCGAAACATATATAACTTCTTTCGATAAGCAGATTCCTTTTGAAATGGAATACCGGTTAATGCATAATTCGGGTGAATATCGCTGGTTGGTTGATTTAGGTACACCCAATTACGATAGTACAGGGAAATTTATCGGTTATATTGGTCATTGTTTTGATATAACCGACCGGAAAAGAATGGAGATTGACTTGCAACGAAGCGAGAAAAACCTACAGCGTGCGCAGGAAATAACTCACATAGGTAGCTGGTATCTGGATATTGCTTCGAATGAGGTGGTATGGACCGAAGAGCTTTACCGAATGTACGGATTTGATCCGGCATTACCACCACCACCCTATACAGAACATCAAAAACTTTTTACACCCGAAAGTTGGGAATTATTATCAACGTCGCTTGCCCGGACAGCCGAAACAGGGATACCGTATCAACTTGAACTTAAAACGGTACGAAAGGATAAAACAACTGGCTGGGTGTGGGTGCGTGGTGAAGCTGAATTTGATAGTTTTGGAAATATTGTGGGACTATGGGGCGCTGCGCAGGATATCACAGAAAGGAAAAATACGGAAGAAAGACTGCGCGAAAGCGAAAAGCAGCTTTTGAAAAAGACGCAGGATTTGGAGTATTTCAACAACTTTTTTGTAAACCGTGAACTCCGAATGGTGGAACTGAAAAAAGAAGTAAACGAACTGCTCGAAAAACTCGGGTTGGAGAAAAAATACGATTAGGCTTTATTCCACATATTCCAGCCAAAAGTTTTCGCCGTCGAAAACGCCGTAAGAAAACAGAGAAACAAAGTCGCCGAGGATAACAACGCGGCTTTTGTTTTTAAGTTGCAGGTCGAGCGCTACGTGGCGGTGTCCGTACACAAAGAAATCGATATCGGGATGCAATTCCGAGTAGTTTTTGGAGTATTTTACCAGATTTTCCTGATGTTCGCCCATGTACTTACCGTCGTAACTTTGGTGTTTCAGGCGGTTTTGTTTCGACCAGTTGTAGCCAAAGCGCTGCCCCCATCGAATGGGAAAATAACCAAAAAGAACCTGCGCTGTGTGGCTGTGGAATACTTTCCGGATAAATTTAAAACCTTTGTCGTTGTCTAATCCGTCGCCATGAGCCATGTAAAAGCGTTTGCCGTTAATATCGATAGTTTCCGGTTTGCGGTGAACGATTAATCCCACTTCTTCTTCTAAGTATCCAAATGTCCAGATATCGTGATTGCCTGTGAAAAAGTGAATTTCAATGCCTTCGTCCACCATTTCGGCTAACTTACCCAGCAGGCGCACATATCCTTTGGGCACTACAGTTTTGTATTCGAACCAAAAATCGAAAATATCGCCGAGCAAATAAATAGCTTTAGCTGTTGGGCGCACTCGTTCGAGCCAGCGAACCAATTTGCGTTCGTGCTCTATTTTATCGTCGAGTAATAAGGAGCCCAAGTGGGCATCGGATACAAAATATATCATTTTTTTAAAATTTAATATT
>JAYRXP010000012.1:0-4928 GCA_041917395.1 Paludibacter sp. | reverse complement strand
TGCCGGTTTACGCACTATCAACAAAGTTGGATTGGATGCAGCCATTAAGAAAGCTGCCGAAAAAGGTTATTTATACGCATAACGAGGAGAACACACTATGGCTAAGAAATCAAAAGAAGCACGTATCCAGGTAATTCTGGAATGCACAGAGCATAAAGAAAGCGGCATGCCGGGAACATCGCGTTACATCACGATGAAAAACAGAAAAAACACCCCTGCCCGTATGGAGTTGAAAAAATACAACCCCATTTTGAAACGAGTAACTGTACACAAAGAAATTAAATAATATTTGAACCATGGCAAAGAAAGCGGTTGCATCTCTCCAAAGCGGAGAAGGTCGTGCATATTCGAAGGTTATCAAAATGGTGAAATCACCAAAAACCGGAGCATATATTTTTCAGGAAGAAATTGTACACAACGATAAAGTAAAAGATTATTTCGCAAAATAATTTCGCACTTTCAATTTACAGCATAAAAAAACCTCTCATTTGTAACCAAATGAGAGGTTTTTTTGTAGTTTACTCAGAAAAATGAATTAACTTTGTAGCAATAAATTAAGACATTAGAACCAAGAGCAAAGAACAAAGACAAGAAATGGGATTTTTTAATTTTTTCAATAAAGAGAAGAAAGAAACACTGGATCAGGGACTTCAAAAGACCAAAGAAAGTGTTTTTTCAAAAATAACACGCGCAGTTGCCGGCAAGTCGAAAGTCGACGATGAGGTTCTTGATAATCTCGAAGAAGTACTTATCACATCGGATGTTGGCGTTGAAACAACCTTACGCATTATAAAACGTATCGAAGAGCGCGTATCGCGTGATAAATTTGTAAACACAACCGAACTCAATGTTATTCTGAAAGAAGAAATTGCCGGATTGTTGGCCGAAAACAACTCCGACATGCCGATGGATTTCGACACCGAATTACCACAAACACCTTATGTAATTATGGTGGTTGGGGTAAATGGCGTAGGCAAAACCACAACGATTGGCAAGTTGGCACATCAGTTTACCAAAGCAGGCAAAAAAGTATACCTCGGAGCTGCCGACACGTTCAGAGCTGCGGCCGTAGAGCAATTGGTAATTTGGGGCGAACGGGTTGGAGTACCGGTTATCAAGCAAAAAATGGGTGCAGATCCGGCTTCGGTGGCCTACGACACACTGGCTTCGGCTAAAGCAAATAATGCTGATGTGGTAATTATTGACACAGCTGGTCGGCTTCACAACAAGATAAATCTAATGAACGAGCTCACAAAAATTAAAAATGTGATGCAAAAAATAGTTCCGGATGCGCCACACGAAGTGCTTTTAGTGCTCGATGGTTCTACCGGACAAAACGCTTTTGAGCAGGCTAAGCAATTTACGTTAGCCACCGATGTTAATGCATTGGCAATTACTAAATTAGATGGAACAGCCAAAGGTGGCGTTGTGATTGGAATTTCGGATCAGTTTAAAATTCCTGTAAAATATATTGGCCTGGGCGAAGGCATGGAGCACTTACAGGTGTTCGATCGGAAGGAATTTGTGGAATCGCTGTTTAGTTGATGCTTCTATTTAGAACAGAGAAGCACAAATAAAGCTAATTCACACAAATCAAAAACACAATTAAATTTGACTATTATTTTTATTATTTGAATGTCGAAAACAAAAAATACAAAAGGAACTGTTGATGTGGTAACGCTCGGTTGCTCAAAGAATCTGGTTGATTCGGAGCAGTTGATGCGCCAGTTCGATGCGCTGGGTTACAAGGTGCGCCACGATGCTGAAAAACCGGATGGTGACATTGTCATTGTAAATACCTGTGGTTTTATTGGCGATGCAAAAGAAGAAAGCATTAATACCATACTTCAGTTTGCCGACCGGAAAAAGAAGAAAAAAATGGACAAACTCTTCGTTATGGGTTGTTTGTCAGAACGTTATCTGAAGGAGTTACAAGCCGAAATACCCGAAGTGGATAAGTATTACGGTAAATTTAATTACACCAACATCCTGACCGATTTAGGTCAGGAATATCGTGCTGACCTGCGGTTGGAGCGCTCGCTTACAACGCCTGGCCATTATGCTTATCTCAAAATTTCGGAAGGTTGTAACCGTATGTGTTCGTATTGTGCTATTCCGTTAATTACGGGCAAGCATCGATCGCGATCGATGGAAGATATTGAAACCGAAGTGAAAAATCTGGTGGCACAGGGCGTAAAGGAGTTTCACCTGATAGCGCAGGATTTATCGTCGTACGGACTTGATAAATACAAGGCTTTGAAGCTTCCCGAATTGGTTGAGCGACTATCGGACATTCCGGGTGTGGAGTGGTTGCGTTTGCATTATGCTTATCCGGCTCAGTTTCCCTACGATATTTTACGGGTAATGCGGGAACGCGATAATGTTTGCAAATACCTTGATATTGCACTGCAACACGTAAGCGATAATATGCTCACTATCATGCGTCGTAAAATCACCAAAGAGCAGACCTACGATTTAATTAAGCGCATCCGGGAAGAAGTTCCGGGCATTCATTTACGCACAACCATGCTTGTGGGACATCCCTGCGAAACAGAACAGGATATTGAGGAATTAAAAGAATTTCTTAAATTTGCACGATTCGAACGCATGGGAGCTTTTGCTTACTCGAACGAAGAAGGAACTCATGCGTACGAGGCTTATGAGGACAATATACCAGAGGAAGTTAAAAACGAGCGTTTGAATGAAATAATGGCCCTGCAACAAAAGATTTCGAACGAAATCAATCAGGAAAAAATCGGCCAAAAGCTGAAAGTAATGATTGACAGAGTGGAAGGAGAAAATTATGTGGGACGTACCGAATTTGACTCACCCGAAGTAGACCCTGAAGTACTGATTCCGGTCAACACCGAAGGAGCCATAATCGGAGAATTTTACATGGCTGAAATTGTCGACGCTACCGACTTCGATTTGTATGCAAACTAAATGGAGAATTTGAAATTATGAACCACAAAGAACTGATAGCTAAATTGGCCGAACGTACAGGCTTATCGAAACCTGAGGTTGAAAAACTTCTGGAGACTACTGTTGATTCGGTAAAAGAACAACTGGTACAGGGAAAAGCTATTGGCATTCAGAGCTTCGGCACATTTGAGGTACGTAAAAAAGAAGAACGGTTATCGGTGCATCCGGCCACACAGTTACGCACCCTTATTCCCCCCAAATTAGTGGTCACTTTTAAACAAAGTAATATTCTGAAAGAAAAACTTAATGATATAAAGCCATGAGCAAGGACAAAATTTCATCGCAGGAAATGGTTGAACAAATTGCAGCCAAACTATCGGTTAGTAAGCGTGTTGCCGAAGAATTTCTGAAATCGTTGTTTGCTGAAATCGAAGAAGCACTTTTAAAGGGCGAATCTGTAAAGGTGAAGAACCTCGGTACATTTAAAATGCAGTGGAACGAACCGCGCAAAAGTGTAAATGTGCAAACAGGTGAAGTTTTTACCATCGAAGGTTACAACAAGGTAACTTTTACACCCGATGCCGACCTGAAAGATGCCGTTAATGAGCCTTATTCACACTTAGACCCAGTAGAACTCGATGGCCAGGATATTCCTTCTTTTGAAATTGAAAAACCGGCCGCATCAACACCGGACAACCTGCGCAATTTAACCGAACAGGCTTCGGAAATAAAAGATATTTTATCAGAAATAAATGCCCTTTCGAGAGCTAAAACCCCTGTTATCAAAGCAGTCGAACCAGAAAAAATTGATATTCCCGATTACGACATAATCCTTATCGACGAAGAAGATGAAAACAGTTCAAAAGGCGATGAAAACGACAATAGTATTACCGAACCAGTTATCAATCCCGAACCGGAGCCGGAAGTTATTGTGGAACCTGAAATAAGTGAACCTGAAATAGCAGAACCGGTGCAATATAGCACAACAGAAAGTACATATTCACCTGAAATTAAGGAAACCACAGCCGAAGTAAAAGCTGAAATTGAAACAACAGAACCGTTTATCACCAGTCCTAAAAAGAAAAGTCGCAAGGGGCTGCGCATTCTCACCGGCTTTATTATTGTTGCCCTGATTATTGGCGGCACAATTTACGCTGTATATTTCTCATCGTCATGTATTCGTTGCTGGGTACAATACGATTTACTTTCGGAAGCTAACCGACAGAAAATGTCTGAATATGCCAATACATTTAAAGGTTGGTTCTCAAGCTCTTCTGATACAAAACAGAAAATTGATTCAACAAAAAACGACACAAACATAGTGCTTCCCGACTCCGCAGCAGCACAAACAGCCGGAACACAGGATCCAACACAAACGCAACAGACCGATACGAAACCTGCAACACCTACCGACAGCTTGCAGCAACTATTTGACAGTCATCGCGAATACACTGAGTTTTTAGGTGAGGAAGAAATTACTGAAGGAACCCGTCTGACCACTATTGCTCAGCATTACTACGGAAAGAAAGATTTTTGGGTATACATTTACGAAGCTAATCGCGACAATATTGTGCACCCCGATCGTATTACTCCGGGAACAATAGTAAAAATACCCAAGGTTGATCCACGTCTTATTGACAAAAAGAATCCGCGTTGCATCCAAAAAGCACGTGAGTTACACGATTTGTACGTGGGCAAAAAGTAAATTCAACCTGTAAAACCAATAGCACCTGCAATGGCGTTCACACACCGGAGCAGTTCGTTCAACACTACAGCAGCCTTTTGGGCATCGCCATCGTCTGTTAGCTTTCGCCAGATACGGAGCAGGTATATCTGATGTTCGTGAAGCGGTTTCATGGCTTCGGCTCTCAGCAGTGTTGAGTAATAATGGTTTTCGCGCCGTTGTACAATAGGTTTTTCAAGAATAATATCAATCATACGGCGGGTACGTGCGAGTTCATCGGTCATCAACCCCACGAAAGTATCACACTCCGGCACAACAACTG
>JAYRXP010000011.1:0-1951 GCA_041917395.1 Paludibacter sp. | reverse complement strand
TCTTTTGTCCGGCACAATTAAATACGGCCACCGAAGCCGCATTGCTCAGTTCAACATGGCAGGTAACTACAAAGCTGTTGTTGGCATTTTTGTAAACCGAAATATTGTTTTCGAGCTCGGTGGAATTAAAATCGGTGGAAACACCAGACGTTCGAAAAATAACACTGAATCGTTCAGTTGTTTTGGTAGCATCGGATTTAAATTCATAACTTGCATTATTACTAAGGTCAAACTCTTTATTTTCTAATTTATCTTTAAGTATTATTTTTATACCTGAATCAAAATTTCGTATTTCGTTGGCTGCAATACTAAAATCATTGGCTTCTTTTGTGAAAAATCCTAACGGGATTTCAACATCAGCACTTGTACTATTCATACCGTTTATAGCCAATTCTTCAGCACCAATTTTTGTGAAAATTTCGGGAATTTCCGATGAGTTATTACTCATTTTAGGAGTATCGAACCGGTCATAATTATCATTTGCAACTGGATTGGTGTAAATTACCGTTTCATCGGCATTCAACCCATTCGAAACCTGTAATCGCAATAATTGTTGTTCTGATTTTCCATAAGCAGGAGCTTTCAACAGGTTTGAACCCTGATGAGAGCACATATTGCTATTAAACGTCAACATTCCTCCGCCATTATTTGCTTTTACCCAAAATGCCTGCATGGGCGGTATGTAACCACCTGCTCCTTCGGCAGGAATAGTTACTCCGGAGGGTGCATTATAGGTAACAAATGAATAAACGTATTTACTCAACTCGGCATTGTATGCTGCTGTACGATACCAGATTGATGGTAAAACATTGGCAGAACCTGCTGTGGCTTCGGTCCATGCTAAATGTGCCGGATAAGGATTCCCAACCAAGTTAAATCCTTCTTTGGTTTGACCAACAGTTCGTGTTACCGAAATTTGTTTTTCACCTGTATTTAATGTCCCACTGAACGTAATTGTCGGATTTGTATTTACTGGGGAAGTAACGATATATCCTTTACCCGGAGTGAGCGTAGAACTTTCGGTTACCCACGGAGCCGAAGTTCCGTGTAGTTCATCGTAGCTCACAATTGAGCTTCCGGTTACAGTGTTAATTGGAGTAGTTGTAGCCCCTGTTACAGGACTGGAAATATACCAATTTCGACCGGAGCTAAGGTATTGTTGTACGTTGGCAGTTGTGGCAGTAAATGTTCCGTCGTTTACAAATGTACCTGTACCTGAAGCATTACTTTCGATAATAAACGAAGTAATGGCGAGGGTTTTGTCCGATTCAAGAGTAAGACTTGCGGTCGGTTTAACTGTTAATGTTGAAGCTGTTGCATTATCGTTTATCGACACGGCATTACTGCTCGAAATTGAAATAGATGCAGCTGCATTTGCAGGAGCAGCATCAGAAATGCTCCAGGTGGATTGATTAGCAGATGCCTCCCATGTGTCATAGTCAGCCCAATTACCCGATTTTCGTGACCTGAAATGATAAGTTGACATGTCCAGATATTCATAGGCTCCAATTGTACAAGTACTTCCTGAAGTTGGGCGGTTATTTCCTGAAATATCCGTTTCGCCACCTGCATAGGTAAGATCACCCGCCATTTTTAATGCTGATGCTGAAGTAATATTCCAATCGGGAGTTTCAGAACTTAAATTGCCTGAACCTACAAACGAAGTCGGCATTTTGAAATTCGGACCGCTTGCGTGTGAGTTGCTTGTATTTAACAAAAGAAAATTCGACACATAAGCTCCTGAAATAGAAACATTGGAAGCACAATTGGTTATTGTTTCCGGAGTTTTACTTATATCAAACCCAACAGACGTTGTTCCATTTGTGCTCTTATTTCCCCAAAGAACCGTATTGTATATTATCCCAGCACCTTCATAACCGGTTCTTATTGCTCCGATATTATTTACATACGTGCAATTTTTTATTGTTGAGCCTGATACGATAATACCTGT
>JAYRXP010000010.1:0-3215 GCA_041917395.1 Paludibacter sp. | reverse complement strand
CAGCGTCAGTTGTAGCCCGGTAAGCTGCCTTCGCAATCGGGGTTCTGTGTTATATCTATGCATTTCACCGCTACACAACACATTCCGCCTACCTCATTTACACTCAAGAAAATCAGTTTCAATGGCAATTTTACAGTTAAGCTGCAAACTTTCACCACTGACTTAATCTTCCGCCTACGCACCCTTTAAACCCAATAAATCCGGATAACGCTTGGATCCTCCGTATTACCGCGGCTGCTGGCACGGAGTTAGCCGATCCTTATTCGTAAAGTACATACAATAAGCTACACGTAACTCTTTTTATTCCCTTACAAAAGAAGTTTACAATCCATAGAACCTTCTTCCTTCACGCGACTTGGCTGGTTCAGGCTCTCGCCCATTGACCAATATTCCTCACTGCTGCCTCCCGTAGGAGTCTGGTCCGTGTCTCAGTACCAGTGTGGGGGACCTTCCTCTCAGAACCCCTAATGATCGTTGCCTTGGTGAGCCGTTACCTCACCAACTAGCTAATCATACGCATGCCCATCTGTAAGCCATAAATGTTTAACTACAAAACCATGCAGTTTCGTAGTATTATGCGGTATTAGTCCGAATTTCTCCGGGTTATTCCCCTCTTACAGGTAGGTTGCATACGTGTTACTCACCCGTGCGCCGGTCGCCACCAGTCATATTGCTATTTCCGTGCTGCCCCTCGACTTGCATGTGTTAGGCCTGTCGCTAGCGTTCATCCTGAGCCAGGATCAAACTCTTCGTTGTATCTTGTTTTTTTATGTTTTTGCTCAGTAATGATTCGTCTTTATTTTTCGTTATTGACGTGGTATAAAAATTTTTGATATGCTATTGCTAACATATCTAAGAAATGTTCCCTTTCTTATACTACATTATATCTAGTTGTTTTCAATATATTCAAAGATCGTTGCTTGATAATTCGTAATTAACAATTGATAATTGATTAATTAAATTCCACTTCGCAGTGTTTGTTTTCAAGACTTCTTTTGTGTTATCATTAAACAGCTCCCTGTTTATTGATTGTTGATCGCTTCTGTTTTTTCGGAACCAAAACACCGTTTGTTGTTGACTCCTTTTTTTAAGCGAAACGGACTGCAAAGGTAATGCTTTTTTTTGAACCACCAAAACTTTTCAAAAAAAAATTTTTCTTTTTTTTCAAAACTCAAACCCAATGTTCAAGCCTGTTTTACCGTTTTGTTTGTTGCTGTGCTTACCTCTTGAAAGCGGGTGCAAAAGTAGATACTTTTTTTTAAACTACCAAATGTTTTTCAAATTATTTTTTCTTTTTGTTTAAACCCTTTGAAATGCACTCGTTTATACTTTTTTCCGCTCACCTTCTCTCTCGAAAGCGGGTGCAAAAGTACATTCTTTTTTGTTACTTACCAAATATATTCAAATACTTTTTACCCACTATATAAACCGAATAATCACATTTACCTCATTTATTGAGCGTTGGGGCTTTAAAAATTTATCGATATTTTTTAAAGAAAATTCGTTCGGGTATTAATTTTACCTGCAAAAGAACAATTGAAACAGCATATAAGTCATAAATTATGAATTAGTATTGTGGAAACGAATCGGGATTATTTTAAATTTAAGAGGAAAAAATCTCGAAATCAAATTGTAAAACGTATAAAAAATTTATCTTTGCACCTGAATTGAACAAAAAATAATGCTGGAAACAATATATAAGGGGATTTTAATCGGGCTTTTCGTTTCTGTTCCACTGGGGCCGATTGGAATGTTGTGTATTCAACGCACACTGAACCGTGGTCAGAAATATGGTATCGCTACCGGTTTAGGGGCAACAACATCTGATTTACTATATACTATAGTATCCTTGTTTTTCCTGAGTTTTGTGGTTGACCTGATTGAACAGTATCGTTTTTTGATTCAGATTTCGGGAAGCGTGATATTAATTATTTTCGGTTACTTTATATTTAATAGTCATCCTTCGGCCCAACCGAAGCCTCACGAATCGAAACAATTCAGCTTATTTGGCGATTTTATTACTTCCTTTGGACTGACACTTTCAAATCCGTTGGTACTTTTTGTTTTAATTGCCCTGTTTGCCAAATTCGAGTTTATTACAAATAAATCAACTTTATTTGAAATTGCATTCGGAATTTTGTCTATTTTGTCAGGAGCTTTGCTATGGTGGAGCATTTTAACTTTTTTGGTGAGTAAATTCCGACAAAAACTGAACATTAAAGGACTTCGTACCATTAATAAGATTACAGGGATTATAATAATGCTTATCGGACTGGTAGGTCTTGTATTGAGCATCATCGAATAACTGACAGAAATTAATGGTCAAAAATTAATTGACATGAAACTAAAAATAAACAAACCGCAATTAGAGGCCATAAGTAAAATAGGGTTGATTATATGCGTAATTGCAATTATAGTCCAGTTATTTCCGGGTCAGAATAAATTTTCGTATCAGTTCGAAATTGGGAAACCATGGTCGTATGAACTTATTACGGCGGCATTTGATTTTCCTATTTATAAAAATGACCATGAAATTGAACAAGAAAAGAGTTTGCTTCTTAAAAATTTCAGCAGCTACTTTAAAGCGGACACTTCGATGGCACAGAAGCAAATCAAAAAGTTGGTTGCCGATCAGATTAAGTTGAACGGGAAAGAGCCCGAATACCTGACTTATATAAGTTCAAAATTCAACGAAATTTATGCGAAGGGAATTGTTTCGGCCGAACACATGAAAAGAATAACCGAAAACGACTCGGAAACTATAAAGTGTATTTTACCTAACCGCTATTCGGAATCGCGCCCGGTTTCGGAAATAAGAACCCCGAAAACAGCCTATGAGGAAATTATTTACCTTGCTCCCGAGAAAATAAGAGAGTACAATTTAAACAACTATCTGGTCGAAAATCTGATTTACGACAGCATTGCTACCGAAAATTCGAAAACGGAAATACTGAAAGGATTGTCGCTGACGACGGGAATGGTACAAACCGGAGAACGAATTATTGACCGTGGCGAGATTGTAAACGCAGAAAGTTTCGAGATTTTACGATCGTTGAAAATTGAATTTGACAAACGCAAATCATCTATTGAACAATCGGCACTGGTGACGATAGGACAACTTATTATTATATCAACGCTTATCATACTGTTTTTCCTTTATCTCAATTTATTCCGCCCGCGCATTTTCGAGAACTTTGGCAACCTTATTTTTCTAT
>JAYRXP010000009.1:0-3109 GCA_041917395.1 Paludibacter sp. | reverse complement strand
CGTCGGCGAGGCTTTCGGCATAAGCGCCAAACCAAAGTCCGAACGACGAAGGCAAAGCTACCTGAAGGTGAGAATAACCGGGTAGAAGCACGTTTTAATACTTATCACATTGCGAAATAAGAACTTCGAAAAGTTCGTTTACGGCGTTCACTGTTTCGGCAAGTTCGGCACGGGCAAACAGTTTTAAATCCAGCAAAACCTGATCGTTTCGTGAGCGTCCGCTGTGGATTTTTTTTCCTATATCACCCAATTTCCGGGTAAGCATGAGTTCTACCTGCGAGTGAACGTCTTCTACGCCCTCTTCGATTACAAAATTTCCTTCGTCGGCTAATTTATAAATAGCTTTTAGTTCAGCCAATAATAAAACCAACTCGTCTTTTTGCAACAAGCCAACCGACTCCAGCATGATGATATGTGCCATAGAGCCCAATACATCGTATTTAGCCAGAAATACGTCCATTTCGCGGTCGCGTCCAACGGTAAATGCTTCAATTTTAGCGTCTACCTGTATGCTTTTTTCCCAAAGTTTTGCCATAATGCTGCCCCCAGCCCCTAAAGGGGAGTTTTAGTTAGTTTTGTCTGATGTTTTTTATATAAATCATTTTGAAGTTTCAACACTAATATTTCCTATCCCCCTTTAGGGGTTAGGGGCTAACGCTTTTGCCAATAATTCCGCAATGGCATTAACGCCATCCTGCAGCTTGTTTCCAACCATCATTTTAATCATGGCAGGCAAATCAGCTTTCAGTGTCAGTTTCATTTTGGTGTCGTTTTCGGCAACCTGTTTGAGTTGAATCCACACATTCACGTTTACCGGAGCATTCTCCGACTGCATTTTAATGGTTTTCGAAGGTTCGCGTTCGATAATTCTGAATCCGACCTTACCAAATCCATCAACCGCAAAACTGCAACTGTCGGCATCGAATTGAAGATCTTTCACCTTGTCGGTTAGCGACGGATTATCGGCCAGTTTTTTCAGATTATTAAGGTCGCTAAGTATACCAAAAACCACTTCCTCGTTCGAGGAAATGGTTTTAATTTCACTTTCGTATGTTGTCATTCTGTTTATTTACAGTTTTATTATTTACAATTTACAAAATGGCAAATTGTTAAATAGTAAATTACTTAAGTTCATTCATCCATTCCGCAGGGTTGAGACGCCATTCTTTAAGTGTGGCCATATCATCCTCGGTAATATATTTTGTTGCCAGTGCTTCGTTAAGCGCAGCGTCGTAGTTGCAAAGCGTGGTAAGTTTTACTTTTGCTTTTTTGAACATATCTTCCGCTACAGGGAATCCGTACGTGAAAATTGCAATCATACCCAGCACCTCCGAACCGTCTTTGCGAATAGCTTCAACAGCTTTCAGACTGCTTCCTCCTGTAGAGATAAGATCTTCGATTACAACTACTTTCTGTCCGGGGCGGAGGTCGCCTTCAATCAGATTTTCGAGTCCGTGACCCTTAGGTGTAGGGCGAATATAAATAAATGGCAGCCCGAGCGCATCGGCTACAAGCGCTCCCTGAGCAATGGCGCCGGTTGCAACACCAGCTATAACATCCACTTCCGGATAAAGTTCCTGAACAAGGCGTGATATTTCGATTTTTATGAACGAACGAATGGCGGGATACGACAAGGTTTTACGATTGTCGCAATAAATGGGAGATTTCCAACCTGATGCCCATGTAAACGGATTCTTTGGTTGTAATTTTACAGCCTTGATTTTTAAAAGCTTTTCGGCTACGCTTTTTTCTAACGGTTTCATTTTATGATATTTAAAAATAATATTAACTAACTGTGTACAATCTTATCGCCCTTTTTTACGATGCTGCAAAATTAGTCAAACTATTTTTAAAACAGGCAGGTTTTACTCTGTTTTAAAACATTATTTTAAAATGTAATACGTTTTTATCATCATTGTTGTAATTCAGACCTCACCTGTGAATCTCCTCAGGCATAAGGAAAGTTTACACTAAGGAGTTTTATCGTGGAGGCAAAAATGCATCTTCAATATGGTCGATTTCCACTTTTTGACCGTTTATAACTACGGCAATCACATCGAAACGGGTATCGCCATTCCAGTCGTAACGCATTATATATCGTTCGGCAGCGTTTACAATATTGCGGATTTTACGGTTGTCTACGTATTGTTCCGGGTTGTCTGCAAAGGCACCTGAGCGCGTTTTTACCTCTACTATTACCAGTGTATCGTCCTTTTCGGCAATAATATCGAGTTCCAGACTTCCGGTTCGCCATTTTGTTTCACGGATTTTATACCCGTTTTCAATCAGAAAATCGCGGGCACGTTCTTCGCCCATTTCTCCTAAATCGTTGTGGTCGGCCATAATTATGTTAAGTTGTTATCGTTTGTAATAATCAGAGTAAAATTTTTCGGGCTATAGTAAGGTTCATGTTGTCTTTAATGATAATATATTTAAGTTGTTGATTTAATGGCAATTCGATAATTTGTTTCGTTGATAAATATATATTTTTATAAACTAAAAGTGCGCCTGCTACATTGTACACTTTCAAATTTAAACTTAAATTGTTCGGATTTTCAGATTCAATGGCAACATATTTATTGTTTAAACGATAACATTTAATTGTATTTTTTTCCTGAAATTGAACTGTGGGATTGGCACTTAAAACTTTGTTCTTCGAAATCCGTATAATCGAATTGGATGGAATTGTGTTGACATAGCAATATTTACGATTATTAAAATTGAAAACCGCTGTTTTTTCAGCACTTTTGTTTATAAATACATAATCCACATCCCACGATTCAGGTATTTCCACTTGCAACGTTAATTTTTGATCAAAGAGCGAATCTTCCAAAAAATCGTCGGCGATAAAGCATACAGAATCAGTAGAAACTTCGTAACTTTCGATTTTTAAGGCATTACGTTCCTGAATGTATTTGAAAATGTTTCCCTGTGTATCTATCCATAAATCTGCATTTAGTGCATCCTTAATGTTTTGCTTCAAATCAGTTAACGCAAACGAATACTCATCGTTTTTGTCAAATTCATATTTTTGTATTTTATGATACATCAACGAAATATGGTAATTGTACGTTTCGGCTGTTTGAAACCACGATTTTATCGTTTCGTT
>JAYRXP010000008.1:0-5999 GCA_041917395.1 Paludibacter sp. | reverse complement strand
ATGGTATAAACTTTTCGCTGTCCACCCAAAACTCGTTCGAAATAGAATTTTATGGAGTTGATGGATTGATTCTGATACGATCCCGAAATATTTCTCTCATTTACTAATTATCGTAAGAATTCAACAATCATTTCATCGGTCATATCTTTAATTTCACTATCGGGAAAATGATTGATAAATTCCTCAAACATGTGTTTGTACGTGTCAATTGTATTCTGACTGTAACGCAGTTCTTTTAATTTATTGATATATTCCGTAGGGCATTCCCGAAAATTTTCAATATCGTGTCGCGAAGTGCGTGGTTTTATTTTGGGTTTTTGCTCTGTGGTATATACAAACTGAAGCGCATACTCGGCTGCAATTCGTTTCAATTCAGTTAAGTATTTTTCCGAATAAGGTATCGACCAATAATGCCCTGCATCGTTCCACTGTGCGAAAGGGATTTTTTTTATCACAAAAACCAAATTCTTGTTGAAACTAAAATATACCTTAAAAACTTTATTGGCATGGTTTATTACCAACAATTGAGAAGCCGTAAATGTAGACTGATTCGATGTTTGTTCTATTAGTATTGTAGTTCCTAATTCAGTCACGGTTGGATTTCGGACACTAAAATAAGCTTTAATTTTTTCGGCCGTGTTTTTGTAATTCGGAACACTCCAACAATAATTTTTACTATCCCAAAGCACAAACCTGAAGGATCGAATAAAGGCAATATCCGCATCGTTTTTGGGAACTTTGACATAGATATGACGTGCCGTTATTTCGATACTTATTTCACTCGATTTTGTTGCCACATTTATTTCAGCTTTTTCTTGCTTTTCCGGCTTCAACTTCAATAAAGGGAGCTTCGCATCTTTTTGTCTTTCTCCCCTCTCTTCAAGGAGATGGGTAGTGGGTGAGGTGCTGTGTTGGGTTTGGGATGTGGTTTCATATTCCACCTCCGGAAATAACTCTTTCAATTGTTCGAACACTTCTTTGGTGTACGGCACATGCCAGCATTTGAGCGATTGGCTCCAGCGTGCATCATGTATTTGTCTGAGCCGGGCAGTAGCTTCGGCGTTGTACGGAAAGTCCACACGTATACGGAATTCGTTTTTGTAAGTAATTTTGGATAGTTTCATAAATTTTTGGTCTTTCAACTCCTTATTCGCTTTATTTTAAAAAAACCCCGCTTCACTGCTCTGCCTGCACAGTGGAGCGGGGTTTATTGTCTGAAGGGTTACAGCGTGGCGGCAGCCGGTGTTTCGGTGCGTGTTCCGATTTTTGAGTTGCGGATTGATTTTACCAGTTCGTTGAGTTCGGCATGCAGTTCGGCCCAACCGTTAACCGATTTCATACCTTCCACCACACTCAGGTAGTTGCGGAGTGCCGCTTCCAGATTTCGGCGAATGGATGTTGCCGATTGCAACAATCGCAGATTCGAATTGGCGGCCAACTGCTCGGCATAAATGGCTTTAAACTCATTCTGTGCCTGTTTCAACGATTCGAAATATGGTGTTAAATGCAGGCTTTCCAGTTTTTGGAGATTGACTGGTGTGCTCAGTTCCGAAATCAGCTTGTCCATCTCGATGGTTTGGTCGTTGTAGCTGTAGGTGTGTATGTCCAGCCCCCGGTTTTGGAAAACGGTAAATAAATCGACAGCATTCTGCTGACCATCAAATGCTGGCAACTTTATCATACCCAATAGCATTGTTTTTATTCCCAAAAACACACTGTCGCACTTAAAGTCGGCCTTTTCGACCGTTGTGCCTAATCCACTGAATGTGGATTTCCCGAATACCGTAATGTAACGGCTAAACTCCGTTTCGAGCATAGCCAGCAAAGGCTGATCTTTTACCACGCTGTACTTCACTTTTCTTGAAATTGTAATTGTTTGGTCGGCTAACGACCCCAACAGACTGTTTGACAGTCTTGATAATGTAATTTGCATACTAAAAATTTGGTTTAAAAAATGATTAATAAAAAAAATATATCACACAAAAAAAATAGCATTAACTTGTCATCACCGCTTTACTACGGTGAATTCCCTTGCGGCTGGGGAACTTACTGAAGTCCTACGGTGAATTGCCCTACGGCAGGGGAACTTACTGAAGCCCTACGGTGAATTGCCCTACGGCCGGGAAACTTACTGAAGTCCTACGGTGAATTACCTTACGACAGGGGAGCTTACTGAAGCGCTACGGTGAATTCCCTTACGACAGGGGAACTTACTGAAGCCCTACGGTGAATTGCCTTGCAGCTGGGGAACTTACTGAAGCCCTACGGTGAATTGCCTTGCAGTAGCCTTGTTCGATTCACCCAAAAAACGTTGTTATTGGGTATAAAAATACCCGCTCCCGAAGGTCTGAAACCTCCGAAAACGGGTTGAAACTATTTGTAATAGTGAGGGCGCGACTTGGAGTCGCACTCTCATTTAGAATAATGTATTGACAACAGGGCATAAAAAAACGAATAAACGGTTATTTCAAAGTGGGAGTACTTCTGTGCTTATCTGCCGGACTCTTGATCCTCTGTGTGTAATGCTCCCGTTAGTTAATTGAACCGTTATTCGTACCTTAGTTGTAAACAAAAGAAATCATAATTAACAGTTCGTGCTGCAAATGTAAACAGATTGATTTGTTTGTGCAATATTTTAATTAAATATTTTTTGTTTTTTTGATGAATGTTTTTCTGTTGCGCTTCGACCCGGTGAATGGATATCGTGTTTTTTTGTGAGTAATGCGGAGATGATTTGACAGATGTTATGACACTCCGCATGTGCCGGTACAATCGGGTTGCAATTTTTTTTGGCCGAAAAATGCGATAGCTGTTCAATATTAAGGGATTTGCATTAACTTTGCACAAAATTACCAGCGTATATATGTGGGAAAAAATCGTAAATGCAGCGTCTGTAGCTTTACAGTATTTAAAAACGAATCTGCCGCTATGGTGGGAGTTTGTCAAAGTGTGGTGGGCTAAGTTTATTGCCTGGCGAATAAAGAGATACAAGCGGTATCAAACACTGGTTTGGTATAAAAAACTGGCTAACTTATTTGTAACCGGCATTGTACTATTTTTGATTTTATTGTTTCTTATTGATATTAACTTCCTGTGGCTGTTTGGTAAATCGCCCAGCCTGTATAGCATTAGTCACCCCGACCAGAGTGCTTCGTCCGAAATTATTTCGTCGGACGGCAAGGTAATTGGCAAGTATTTTACCGAAAACCGCATGCCGGTAGAGTTCAACGAAATTTCGCCTGTTCTGATTAAAACGCTTGTTGCCACCGAGGATGAACGCTTTTACGAGCATTTCGGAATCGACTTTCAGGGTGTTTTCGCAGCCATGAAAGATATGACACAAGGCAATGCCCGCGGAGCCAGTACCATTACGCAGCAGCTGGTAAAGAATATGTACAAAACCCGTAACCAGTATTCGAAAGGGTTGTTCGGGTTTGTTCCGGGTGTGAAGCTGCTTATAATGAAGGCCAAGGAATGGATTACGGCGGTAAAAATTGAAATTTTTTATTCGAAAAACGAAATCCTGACCATGTATTTCAATACGGTGGATTTTGGCAGCAACTCCTACGGAATACGTACTGCCGCCAAAACCTACTTTAAAACCACTCCGGCTAAGCTTAACTACGAGCAGTCGGCCACGCTGGTAGGCTTGCTCAAGGCTACAACCACTTACAATCCTAAAAGTAACCCGAAACGCTCGAAAGAACGCCGCAATGTGGTGCTTCAGAATCTGGTTTCGCACAAGGTTATTTCGCAGGAAATGTGCGACTCGCTGAAAAAAATTCCGATTAAGCTCAACTACAGCGTGGAACAATCGTACGATGGCGAAGCGTTGCACTTCAGGGCTTATCTGGCCAAATACCTCGAAGACTGGGAACGTGACAACGGTTACGATATTTATTCGGATGGTCTGAAAATTTATGTTACCATCGATTCGCGTCTGCAAAAATATGCCGAAGAGGCTGTGGATAAGCAAATGCGCAGCGTGCAGCGTCGCTTCAACGACCATTGGGGTAAAGAAAACCCCTGGCGCGACGAAAACCACGAAGAAATTAAGGATTTTGTTGAAAATATAGCGAAAAAAACAAAGGCCTACGCTTACCTCAATTCCAGATTCGACGGTAATAAAGATTCGATTGATTATTATCTCAACAAACCGCACCGTACCAAAGTGTTTGATTATAAAGTGGGCGAAAAAGATACAACATTCAGCGTTATGGATTCCATTCGTTACATGAGCCGCTTTATGCATTGCAGCTTTATGGCTATGGAGCCTGCTAATGGTGAAGTAAAAGCCTGGGTGGGTGATATTAATTTTAAATTCTGGCAATACGACAAGGTTGGTCAGTCCAAGCGTCAGCCGGGCTCTACCTTTAAGCTTTTTGTATACACCACCGCCATGCTTCACGGCAAATCGCCCTGCGACAAAATTACCGACAAGCACGTAACGTGGAACTACATGGAAAACGGTAAACCTAAAACCTGGACACCCAAAAATGCTAACGGAGCGTATCTGGGATACGAAATGACACTGAAACATGCTATGGCGCGCTCAATCAATACGGTGGCGGTGCAGCTGGCACAGGAATATGGTATTCCCGAAATTATCAAAACGGCTCACCTGATGGGTATTAAAACCCCGCTCGAAAATAAACCTTCTACCTGTCTGGGCTCGTCGGATGTGTCGCTGCTCGAACTGGTAAACTCTTTTTCGACAGTGGTGAACGAAGGTATGTATCACGAACCAATACTTATAAACCGTATAGAGGATAAAAACGGAAAAGTAATATACGAAGCCGACCGTGCACAAAAACGTGTGATTCCTTACGAAACGGCCTGGCTTATGACCGAAATGCTCAAAGGTGGTATGACGGAACCCGGAGGTACTACACAGGCTTTGTGGGAGTGGGATTTGTTTAATTACAATACCGACTTTGGCGGCAAAACAGGTACTTCGTCGAACTATTCGGATGCGTGGTTTGTTGGTGTAACCAAAAACCTGATTGGAGGTGCGTGGGTAGGTGGCGAGCACCGCAGCGTGCATTTCCGTACCGGGCAGTTGGGCGAAGGCAGCAAAACGGCTTTGCCAATATTCGGGTTGTTTATGGAGAAGGTGCTGAAAGATGAGAATTTCAAAAAATACCGTGGCAAATTCCCCACAAAACCCAAAGAACCGATAAGCCGTTCGTATAATTGCCATACTTACATTCCGCGCGATACGACCAAAAGTGATTCGGCAACGCTCGAAGTGGACTTGCCGGACGAAATTCCGCTCGAAGAATCGACTGTGGCACCGCCTACGGTTCCCGAACAATAATTAATTGGCAAAGTGTACATTTTTTAGTAAATTTGCGCTTCGATAAAATAACAAAAACGAATACAAATTAAAATGACGATTGATTTTCAGAAATCGAATGGCCTGGTGCCCGCGATTATTCAGGATAAATACAGCTCCAGGGTGTTGATGCTCGGATATATGAACGAAGAGGCTTTTGCGCAGACAAAGGAAACAGGTAAAGTGACTTTTTTCAGCCGTACCAAAAACCGCCTTTGGACCAAAGGAGAGGAGAGTGGCAACTTTTTGATGGTAAAAGATATCCTGCTCGATTGCGACAGCGACACTTTGCTGATAAAAGTTAATCCCGTGGGGCCTGTTTGTCACACCGGAAGCGATACCTGCTGGAATGAGAAAAATGATGGCGATTTTGCATTTCTCAACTTCCTGCAGGAGTTTATCCAAAAACGTTTTCAGGAAATGCCCGAAGGTTCGTACACCACATCGCTGTTCAAAAAAGGAGTAAACCGTATGGCACAAAAAGTGGGCGAAGAGGCTGTGGAGACAGTGATTGAAGCGACTAACGGTACCGACGAAAATTTCCTTTACGAAGCTTCCGACCTTATTTATCACCTGATTGTGTTGCTTACTTCGAAAGGCTATTCGCTGGATGATTTAGGACGCGAACTAAAGAAAAGGCATAAATAATTAGCTGAGGTTATTT
>JAYRXP010000007.1:0-1726 GCA_041917395.1 Paludibacter sp. | reverse complement strand
GATTCAACAATCTGAAGACGTTTCAACGCTTCGTTTTTACGCTGTTGCGATGTATCGGTGTTGGCACGGTGACGTAGTTCGTACGACAACGCATCCAAATCCAAACGGGTAAGCAGATCATAAACAGCCTCTGCACCCATTTTAGCAATAAATTTATTAGGATCCGAATCTTCGAGCATTTGATTTTCGCGTGGAAGAGCATCCATTATATCCAGATATTCTTCTTCGGTAATCAATTCATTATCCACGATATTTTCGCCATTATCGGCTGCACCAGCCTGAATAATAACGTATTTTTCGTAATAAATAATCGCATCCATTTTTTTTGTTGGCATACCGAGCAAATAACCCATTTTATTAGGTAGTGAACGGAAATACCAGATATGAGCCACAGGAACTACCAACTGAATGTGTCCCATGCGTTCGCGACGTACTTTTTTCTCAGTTACCTCAACACCACAACGGTCGCACACAATTCCTTTGTAACGGATACGTTTGTATTTTCCGCAATGACATTCGTAGTCTTTTGTAGGACCAAAAATGCGTTCGCAGAACAATCCATCACGTTCAGGTTTGTAAGTACGGTAGTTGATAGTTTCGGGTTTGAGTACCTCGCCACTCGATAATTTCAGGATTTCCTCGGGCGATGCAAGTCCGATAGAAATTTTATTAAAATTAGTCTTTACCTTATTATCGTTTTTAAAAGCCATAATTTTTAATTTACAATTTACAATTGATAATTTACAATTTAAAATAATCTACATAACCCCCATCTTCTTTCAAGTCCCTCCCTTTTTGGGGAGGGATTTAGGGAGAGGTATGGGTTTTAGGGGTCTATTCTAAATTGATACTCAAACCTAAACCACGAAGTTCGTGCAACAATACGTTGAGCGATTCCGGTATTCCCGGAGTTGGCATTGGATCTCCTTTAACGATAGCTTCGTATGTGCGGGCACGACCCATAACATCATCCGACTTAACGGTAAGAATCTCCTGAAGAATATGAGCAGCACCAAATGCTTCGAGTGCCCAAACCTCCATTTCACCAAAACGCTGACCCCCGAATTGTGCTTTACCTCCAAGAGGTTGCTGCGTAATAAGTGAGTATGGTCCAATCGAACGGGCGTGCATTTTATCTTCAACCATGTGACCCAATTTCAGCATGTAGATAACCCCAACTGTTGCAGTTTGGTCAAATTGCTCACCGGTTCCACCATCAATCAGGTATGTTTTACCATAACGTGGCACACCGGCTTTGTCGGTCCATTCGTTTAATTCATCAAGGCTTGCTCCATCGAAAATTGGTGTTGCAAAACGCACTCCCAATTCTTTTCCGGCCCAACCAAGTACAGTTTCGAAAATCTGTCCAAGGTTCATACGCGAAGGTACACCAAGCGGGTTAAGTACTATATCAACCGGAGTTCCATCGGCAAGGAACGGCATATCTTCCTGACGAACGATACGCGACACGATACCTTTGTTACCGTGGCGTCCTGCCATTTTATCACCCACACGGATTTTACGTTTTTTGGCAATATATACTTTTGCTATCTGCACAATTCCGTTTGGCAATTCATCACCAATGGTGATATTGAATTTCTGACGTTTGATTTGTGCATCCAGTTCTTTGTATTTTTTCAGATAGTTCAGAATTAACTGTTTAATTAATTCATTCTTATGTGTATCTGTTGTCCATTTGCTTGTTTGTACGCTGGCGAAATCAATT
>JAYRXP010000006.1:0-1604 GCA_041917395.1 Paludibacter sp. | reverse complement strand
GGTCACGGGGGACAATTTTACAGCAGGTCGGCTTTAACATTCCGCTGCGCTCCATTTTTAAAGCCTCCTATGCCCGCAACTGCAAATAGCCAAACGTTGGTAGCAATAGGGCCCGGACAAATTTGTGTTTCAAAAAAAAACAGACGACAATTTTCTAACTGTCCAACGTGGACAAGTGAACGGCTTCGCAGACAACTGGGACTTGAAAGAATTAAATCGTGGGACAGATTAAAAAGTAATCCAGCCGACCCTTCGCATTTTTAAGAAGATTGTGCTTCGACTTGCCCCGCACATTTGGCACATGCCATAGCCGCGCAACCCACCGCGACACCAAAGCTATGGCAAGAGCCAAATTCTACACCGCTTATCAAAACATTGTGGAACATCTAAACGTTTGTTGTCTATCTTTCAAAGTTTTAAGGTTCATATTACTAAGAGAATGAGATATTTGACAATTCTATTTTCGGTGATAACTTCAATTTGCGTGGCACAGTCAAAAAGTGTGACGGTGTCAGGTGTGGTAAAGGATAAGTCAACTCAAGAGTCTGTTGCTTATGTAAATATTGTATTGCTTACTGAAAAAGACTCTGCTTTCGTTTCGGGTACTGTTACTGGTGAAAACGGTAGGTTCTCCATTCCAAATGTTTTACCCGGAAATTATTTCTTAGAACTGAGCTTTATTGGTTATACAACTATAAGACAATCATTGTTTGTAGGCACTTTGACTGAGTTTCTTGATTTGGCAACTATTGAACTTACGGAAGATTTGAAACTACTATCAGAAGTGGTGGTTACCGGAAAACAGGATGCCGTTAACGAACAATTGGATAAACAAACTTATAAAGTGGCTGACAACATTAGTCAGCAGGGAGGTTCAGTACTTCAAGCCATGCAAAACCTACCGGGCGTAACTGTGGACAATGGAAAACTGCTGATTCGGGGCAACGAAAAAGTGGTAGTGCTTATTGATGGTAAACAAACAGCGTTAACAGGATTTGGAAATCAGTCTGGGTTGGACAACCTACCTGCATCGGCAATTGAACGAATTGAAATCATAAACAATCCATCAGCAAAGTATGACGCAAATGGAAATGCAGGTATCATCAATATAATTTTAAAAAAAGAAAATCAATCCGGCCTAAACGGTAAAGTTGGATTATCTGCCGGACTCGGTTCACTCTGGGTTCGTAAGGAAAATCTACCCGGTATTCGTCCGCAATATCAGGCTACTCCCAAAATAAACCCATCTGTTTCCCTTAACTACAAGAAGGAGAAGGCCAATTTCTTTCTTCAGGCTGACAACCTGTACACGGAGACTCTGAATAAAAATGAATTTGTGACAAGAACCTATGATGACGGTACGGTAATTAATCAACAGTTGAAGCGAAACAGAAATACAAATGTTTTCAACAGCAACGCTGGGGTAGACGTGTTCTTGAATGACAACAATACATTGACTTTTTCGGGTATGTTCAGTCAGGAATCTATCAAAGACTATGGCGACCAGCCCTTCTTTAACGGTAATACAGGTGAAAGTCTACGGCTCTGGCAGTTTCTAGAAGATGAAGTACTCACTGCAGTTATGGCTTCTGTGGCTTACGAGC
>JAYRXP010000005.1:0-5975 GCA_041917395.1 Paludibacter sp. | reverse complement strand
TTGTTTTATATACAATCATAAGTTATTTATATGTAGTATTTTTGAATTGTGAATTTTACCGGGATATATCAAACTGAAAAAACATAATAATATTCTTATTTTTTACCATGAAAAACAACAAAATTACAATTATGCTGAACAGACACAGTAAACAACTGTGTACGCTATTGCTGCTTTTTTCGTGTACATTTATTTTTGGTCAGTCCAGAACCATAACGGGAATCGTTAAGTCGGACGGTGATGTGCTTATAGGTGCCAGCGTAATAGAAAAAGGCACAAAAAATGCAACTGTAACTAACATAGATGGACAATTCACGCTAAGCGTAAGTAAAAATGCAGAATTGGAGATATCTTATTTGGGCTACGAAACTTTAATTGTAAATACGGGTACACTAACTAAAATTAGTGTAGAGCTTAAAGAGTCAACCAATATGCTTAACGAAGTAGTAGCTGTTGGCTATGGCGTTCAACAGAAAAAACTGCTAACCGGCGCAACTGTTCAGGTAAAGGGCGATGATATTTCGAAACTGAATACGGTTAGTGCCTTAGGGGCTCTGCAAAGCCAGACGCCTGGAGTAAATATAATTAAACTCAGCGGAAAACCTGGCGATGGATTTAAAGTTACAATCCGTGGACTTGGTACAATTTATAATTCGAATCCGCTCTACATTATCGACGGCGTGCCTGGTGGTGATATAAACTTATTAAACCCATCTGATATAGAAACTGTGGATGTGCTAAAAGATGCGGCTTCAGCTGCTATTTATGGAGCACAAGCAGCAAACGGAGTTATACTTATTACGACCAAACAAGGTAAAAAGGGAAAAGCATCGATTCAATACGATGGATATGTTGGCTGGCAAAATGTAACCAAAACAATGGACGTTCTTAATGCCAGCGAATACCTTACAGTGTTAGGTAAAGCCGGATACGACAAAAACTACTTTTTGGCTAATGTGCCCAACGAAATTATTACAAATATTGAGAACGGAACTTTTACCGGAACCGATTGGCTCAAAGAAATGACAATTGACAATGCTCCTATACAAAGTCACTCAATAAACATTGTATCAGGAACAGATATATCCACTTTTTCTTCCGGATTTTCTTACACTTCACAAAGCCCTGTTATTGGTTTAAAAAGTGCAGAAACTGAATCGTCTTACGAACGTTACACAGCACGTCTTAATTCCGAACACAAAGTGATAAACACATTATTACAATTTGGGCAAACGCTAACAATGGCTTACGTAAATCGGAGTAGTTTAGGGATGGGTACAGGTAGTATTTACTGGAACGATGTGCGTAATGCGCTAACCGGAAATCCCTTGTTACCACTCTACGACGCGGATGGCAATTATCATATGCCAATGGCAGGGCTCGATTATGAATCGACCAATCCGATTGCCGATATGGACTACCTGAGATCACATGTATCGAGTAAAAACTATTCGGCGCGTGGAAGTTTATATTTTGTACTTCAACCCATTAAAAATTTGAAAATAAAAACAAACTTCGGTTATTCATATAATGGTTGGAATAGTCGAGAGTACATTCCGGTTTACAGGCTAAATACCGTTAATTTTTCCGATTTAGATAAAGTATCGCAGGGAGCAGGAAACGGTTTCCAGTGGAGCTGGGATAACACTGTTAATTACGATTTTAAAATTAATGGACATCACAAGTTTACTGCTTTACTTGGTACTGCAATTGAAAAATGGGGGTACGGTGAGGATGTTTCGGGTTCGAATAAAGGATCGCAATTTACCGGATTCGAGTTTGCGTATTTATCTAATGTGAAAACAAGGGATAATACAACTCTGAATGGAATGACTTGGGGTGAAGGAGGAATTTTATCTTTCTTTGGTCGCGTAAATTACGATTACAAAGGCAAATATATGGCAAGTGCCGTAATGCGCGCCGATGGTTCATCTAATTTTGCCCGCGGACATCGATGGGGTTATTTTCCTTCTCTGTCAGCGGGTTGGAATGTAACCGAAGAATCGTTTTTTAGTGATTTAAGAAATTCTGTTGATCAACTTAAATTAAGAGCAAGTTGGGGTGAAAACGGAAACTGTAATATTCCTCAATTTAAGTACTTGCACTCCATTGCTTACGGAGGTGCTGTCAACTCAGCCATGTATTATTTCGGGACAGATAAATCGACTCCTACCATTGGTTCCTTTCCCGATCAAATTGCAAATGAAGAACTAAAATGGGAAACTTCGCAACAACTGGACTTGGGAATTGACTCCAGATTTTTTAACAATAAATTAGGATTCAGTTTTGATTGGTACAGAAAAAAAACAATAGACTGGTTAGTAAAACCCATTGGATTAGGACTTTGGGGAACAGATTCTCCGTATATTAATGGCGGAGATGTGCTGAATACAGGTGTCGAAGCTGTAGTAAGCTGGGATGATAAAATAGGGGATTTTACATATGGCATTAAGGGGAATGTTACATTAAACAAGAATGAAGTGTTAGCAATTAAAAATTCGTACGGGTACATAAATGGATTTTCGGATGTATTAATGCCTAACACCCAGTATTTCTACCGTGCCGAAGTTGGATATCCTTTGGGTTATTTCAGAGGCTATAAAACCGATGGGATATTTCAGAATCAAGAACAAATTGATAGTTATGTGGATGGGGAAGGAAACAAAATTATGCCATCAGCAAAGCCGGGAGATCTGATTTTTAAAGATTTAAACCAAAATGGTTCTATTGAAGAGGGTGATAAAACTATGATTGGAAATCCACATCCAGATGTAACTTACGGAATAAGTTTAAATTTTGGATATAAAGGGTTCGATTTGTCGGTAACCGGTTACGGTGTTGGAGGCAATCAAATTGCCAAATCGTATCGCAACTGGACTAATAAAGTTTTCCAAAACTATACGAAAGAGGCTCTTTATGCATGGGATGGCGAAGGAACTTCCAATACAATTCCATCTCTCAAAGGAAATCCAATCAATCGTGGTTATATTTCGGATTTATACATCGAAAACAGTGATTATTTCCGAATAACTAATATTACGCTTGGCTATGACTTGAAAAAAGCGCTGAAATCACTCCCAATATCTCAAATTCGCATATATGGAACGGTGCAAAATGCATTTACATTTACTAAATACTCGGGAATGGATCCCGAAGTTGGCTATAATGCAGGCGAACCATGGGCTTCTGGTATCGACATTGGTTTCTATCCATCTGCCAGCACAATCATGGTTGGTTGTAATATCAAATTCTAAAAACAGAAAATACAAATGGTTATAAGTCTGTTTTTCTGATTATCTCTTTTAGAAAACAAACAATATTTATTATATATACAATGAAAAAAACAATATATTTCTTGCTACTTATCTTTACGCTAGCGAGTTGCGAAGATATGCTTGACACGGTCATTAAGTCGAAAAAAGATTCGAGTAACTACCCTCGCAGTACTAAAGATGCTGATGAATTGCTTACCGGGGCATATTCCATTCTTGGTCGCCCTGAGCCCCTTGGCAATAGTTTTATGACTTCGGAACTTATGTCTGACGACCGTTTTGGTGGCGGTGGGCCTGATGACCGATCATGTAAAGCCATTGACCAGTTTAAAAAATCGAGTGACGATATGTTCAACAATAGTTGGAGAGCATACTATTTTGGTGTCTTTCGCAGTAATTTTCTTATCGCAAATCTCGATAAAATAACATGGGATACCGAAGAAAACCATAACAGAATTGAAGGTGAAGTGCGCTTTTTGAGGGCTCATTTTTATTTTGATTTAGCCCGAATGTTTGGCGAAGTACCATTGGTAAAAACTCCGGAGCCGGTAAATATACCTAAAGCTCCTGCTGCCGAAACCTATGCGCTTATTGCTTCTGATTTAAAGACTGCTATCGAAAAATTACCGGCAGTAAAATATCAGGATATAAACAAAGAAAAAGAGTTGGGTCGTGTTACCAAGTGGGCTGCCGAAGCAATGATGGCTCGTGTTTTTTTGTTTTACACAGGATATTATAACAAAGAAACATTACCATTGGAAGGTGGTGGTGAAATAACCAAAAGTCAGGTAATTACATGGTTAACCGATTGTATCGATAACAGCGGACACGATTTAATTCCTGATTTCAGAAATCTTTGGCCTTATTCGTATGTGCAGGACTATAAATATACTGCTGACAATGGACTTAATTGGGTGGGTGATGGCAGCGAAGAAACGGTTTTTGCTGTTAAGTTTTCGGCTCTGGCCAACGATTGGAATGCTCCGCAACAGAAAAGCAATCAATTTAGCTTGTATTTTGGTTTACGCGGTCAACCACTTGGTTACAAAAACACCTTCCCATTTGGTGTGGGTTGGGGAATGGGAACTGTGAACCCGAAAATTTGGAATGAATGGGATGATAATGATCCACGTAAAAAAGGTTCGGTTTTATATGCTGCCGACAATACAGAACTCAAAAGTTATCTAAGAGGTGGCGATAATTTGATGGAAGAAACATTGTATTGGAACAAAAAATACATTCCCGTAAATGTTTGGAAAGATGAAAGTAAAACTTCGGTGATGAATTTTAGCTACAAACTTTACAACATGACCGGAACTGATTACATGCGCGATAACATTCAGGATTTAATTCTGATCCGTTTTTCAGATGTGCTTTTAATGGCTGCTGAGTTAGGTGCTCCCAATGCACAGGATTATCTTGATAGAGTCCGGGCGCGTGTAGGCCTGGGTTCGGTTCCTGTAACATTGGATAATATTAAAAAAGAACGCCGGTTCGAGTTGGCTTTCGAAGGACTGCGCTATTACGATTTATTGCGTTGGCACGATTCTAATTTAATTACGGATAACCAAACAAATGTGGCTGTTTTCAACAAAAGAGTAGCCGGTACAAAAACGGTCACTTTTCGTAGCGAAACAGGTGGTTTTTTACCAATTCCACAAACCCAAATCGATTTATCGAATGGTGTGTTAACTCAAAATCAGGGCTGGATAGGTTCCGACAACTATTTACAATAAAAAACAATCTCATGAAAAAGTCACTTGCAAAATATGCTCTATTGTATTGCTGGTTGTGTTTTGGGTGGTCATGCAGTATTAACAAACAGGACTCACCGATAGATACGCCTTCGGACAGAAAAGCTACGGCATCAACCGTAGAGCTGTATTCAAATCTGAAACTGTTGCTTGATAAAGGTATTATGTTAGGACATCAGGACGATTTAGCGTATGGAAACAAGTGGTATAAAGAAGCCGGACGTTCTGATGTAAAATCGGTATGTGGCGATTATCCGGCAGTTTTCGGGTGGAATGTGGGAAATATTGAAACAGGTTCAGCGCTAAATGATGATTCTGTAGCTTTTTCGGACATACGAACTTACATAAGCGATGTGGAGAAGTTAGGGGGTGTATCTACGCTTAATTGGAACATTCATAATCCGGTTACAGGAAAATCAGGGAATGATTGTTCCGTTGAGAGTGCAGTTAGCTCCGTACTAAACGACAATGCGATTCAGAAACGCTATTTTGAGTATTTGGACAAACTGGCACAGTTCCTCATTTCGCTTAAAGACGATAAAGGTAATCTCATTCCGGTTATAGTTCAACTCTTTCAGGAAAACAATACGCCTGGAAAATACTGGTGGAACACGCAGCAATGTTCGTCGGACGATTTCAGGAAATTATGGACGCTGACGGTGGATTATTTGCGCGATAAAAAACACATTCACCATGTTTTGTATTCTTTTTCATTTTCAGCCGATAATGAAACGAATTCGATTGTGAACTATTATCCGGGTAATAATTATGTGGATTTGGTAGGTGTTAGCCTGCAGTTTGTACAGGAAAACGACCCTGTGGGTGAAGTATATATGCGAACTTTGAACAAAAATTTAGAAGCAATAGTAAAATTTGCCCATAAGAATCAAAAAATTGCTGCGCTAACCAACACGGGTCTGGAAGGTATAAAAATCCCGAATTATTTTTC
>JAYRXP010000004.1:0-5572 GCA_041917395.1 Paludibacter sp. | reverse complement strand
CACCAATACAACGGGTATTCCTGCATCAACTTTTCGCTTGTTCAAATTTAAGAATGCAACAAAATCCTTTGCAGATATTGATTGTATGTGGACCTTTCCTCAGGCCGGAATGGGTATAGCTTCCAACGCTTACCGGACAGCTTTGCCGGTTGTTGTTACAAACGGTTATTCTGCTAAAATTTATATCTACTGTGGCGAGAATGGGTTCGGTATGTACGAGCTAAATATGAATCCGCTGTCGACAGGAACAGATAAAAATCCGACAGATGATTATGAAATCTGTTATAATCAGGGACAATTCAAAACGAATAAAACGGCAAAAAAAATAGCCGTTTATTCACTGACGGGACAATTATTAGGCGAAGCAACAGATGTTTTGGCTGTCAAAGCTCCGTTAGTTTCAGGTGCTTATATAGTGAAAATTATGACTTTTGAGGGCAAAATTGTGACTCAAAAGGTGATAGTTGACTAAATTCAATCAAAAAATTGCCTTTTTTTTAAAAGAATTCATGTTTTTTGTTTGAGTTTAACCTGAATTGTTTATATTTGCGGTGTAAAAACAGACTGATATTTAGCAGTCAAAAAAATATTAACTAAAAAATTTTTTTAACATGGAACAATTGGTAAACAAAATTAAAGCTGAATTTGCAGCTTTTGCAACAGATGCAAATCTACAGGTTGAAAAAGGTAACAAAGCTGCCGGAACACGTGCCCGCAAAAGCTCGCTTGATCTGGAAAAACTTTTGAAAGAATTCAGAAAAGTATCTATCGAAGAGTCAAAAAAATAAGACTTTTGCTTTCGCATTTATAGGGGTTGTTCAGATTTATGTGAACAGCTCCTGTTTTTTTATTACAACTTTAAGTGTATTAAATACAATTATAAATTGGAACTCATTATGAAAAAATTCACTTTAACACTCGCTTCAATCATATTGCTTCTATTCGTAAGCTGCAATAACAAAAAAAATACAATCGCACTTCTGTCTGAGGGAAATTTCGATACAACATTAGTTGATAAAAAGGTAACTTTATATACATTACAGAATGAGCAGGGTATGACAGCTCAGATAACAAATTACGGGGCGCGCGTTGTTGCCTTGTGGGTTCCGGATAATAAAGGTGAATTCAAAGATGTGGTTTGGGGTTTCGGGTCAATAGCCGGTTACCTGAAAGCTACCGATTTGTTTGCCGGTCCGGTGGTGGGCCGCTACGGTAACCGAATCGGGAAAGGACTGTTTCAGCTTGAGGGAAAAACGTATAAACTTACCTTAAATAATAATGGAAATCAGTTACACGGAGGTCCGGGCGGTTTTTTTACAAAGGTTTGGGATGCGCGTCAGCATAAAAATACGCAAGGCGAAGATGTGCTTGAGCTCACATATTTGTCGCCTGCCGGCGAAGAGGGTTATCCGGGAAATCTGAACATCAAAGTAATTTATACGCTGACAAAAGAGAATGAACTGGCCATAAATTACGAAGCCACTACCGATTCGACAACCATACTCAATCCGACATCGCATTGCTTCTTTAACTTACACGGTACAACTGCGCAATACACAAACTCGCATGTGCTGACAATTTTTGCTGATAAATATACGCCTACCGATTCGCTTTTGATACCGACCGGAGAAATTGCAGACCTGACAGGTACTCCGCTCGATTTCAGAAAACCGACCGTGATTGGTGAACGGATCGAAACTGATTTTTTAGCTTTGAAATATGGTAAAGGGTATGACCATAATTATGTTTTAAGCAAAAAAAACGGCGAAACTGCTCCGGCTGCCGAAGTGTATGAGCCTGCTACAGGAATTGTGATGAAGGTATCGACCGACCAACCTGCGATACAATTTTACAGTGGAAACTTTATGGATGGAGTTGATAAGGGAAAACGTGGCGATGCACATAATTACCGCTGTGGCATTGCACTCGAAACACAGAATTACCCCGATGCTCCCAATCATGCGAATTTTCCAACGGCAGTTCTGAAACCGGGTCAGACCTACAGGCACACCTGCATCTACGGATTTTCAGTGAAATAAATCAGAGCAAACTCCAGAAAAGAGCCACGTTGAGGCAAGCCACAAGAACGCCAAGCGAGTAAAGAACGATTTTCGAATAAGTCGAGTTCTTATATTTGCCCATTACTTTTTCGGATGAGGTGAGGTAAACCTGCAGAAAAATAGTAAACGGTAATTGTATGCTGAGTATCATTTGTGAGTAAATCAGGCCCTTGAACGGATTGGAAATGACAAAAATTACAGCAAGAGCAATGAGTAACGAAATAGCAACTCCGGTTCGGGTATGGTTGTCCTTAATATCGTAAGGTTCTTTGTACATGCCGGCAAAAATAGAGCCGGCAGCCATTCCTGATGTGATTGTGGATGCCAACCCCGAAAACAGCAGCGCTACGGCAAACACCACGGCTGCATTTTTACCCAAAAGTGGCGTAAGTAAATGATTGGCCTGCTGCATTTCGGTAACGGGAGTCTGTGTTTTGAAAAACACGGAGGCTGCCAGCAGAATCATGGCACTGTTGATAGCCCAACCCACAATCATCGAAAACAAGGTATCGAAAAATTCGTAACGAAGTTGCTTCTTGATGATTTTATCGTCCTGCAAGTTCCACTGGCGGCTTTGGATTACCTCCGAGTGTAAAAACAAATTGTGAGGCATAACCACAGCTCCGAGTACGCTCATGATTATGACCATTGAGCCGTTTGGGAAAGAAGGCGTTACCCAGCCGGCAATGGCGCTGTTCCAGTCTATTTCGGTGAGTGTGAGTTCGTATAAAAACGACAGTCCAATGACTGAAACAAACGCAATTATCCAGCGTTCGATAATCTTGTAGCTGTTGGAATAAAGCATTATAAGTACGAATACCGTAACCAGAACAGCTCCTATCCGGATAGGGATTTTAAATAACATTTCGAGTGCAATGGCTCCGCCCAGTATTTCGGCCAGCGAAGTGGAAATGGAGGCCAGCATGGCTGACGATAGCAAAAATTTGGAATAAGCCGGCTTGAGATAAATAACTGTTGCTTCGGACAGGCAAAGTCCGGTTGCAATGCCTAAGTGAGCTACATTATGTTGTAAAATAATAAGCATTATTGTCGACAAAGTTACCATCCAGAGTAGCGAGTAGCCATATTCGGCTCCTGCTGCCAGATTCGAAGCCCAGTTTCCGGGATCGATAAATCCAACGGTCACCAACAGGCCGGGGCCCAGGAACCTGAAAATATCCAATCCGCCGAAAACCGGACGATAATTTTTACTGTCAATATTCTTAAATAATTTAAACATAAGCCTTTATACTGTTCTTCAGATTATTCGTTAAGCAAACGTTCTACTTCTTTCCAGTTTACCACATTCCAGAATGCATTTATGTAAGCTGCACGTTTCGATTGATATTTAAGATAATAAGCATGTTCCCATACGTCGAGAGCTAACACCGGTTTACCTTTTGTTTCGATAATGTCCATCAATGTATTGTCCTGATTAGCAGTGCTTTTTATTTTCAGTTTTCCATCGGCATCTTTCAATAACCACACCCATCCAGAACCAAAACGACTCAACGAAGCTGCCTCGAATTTAGTTTTGAATGCATCGACAGAGCCAAACTCGTCGGCAATTCGTTTTTGCAGTGCAGCCGACATTGGAGCCGTACCGGCCGGTGCCAGCATTTTCCAGAATAGCGAATGATTGTAATGACCTCCACCATTGTTGCGAACGGCAGTTTTGATATCTTCGGGCAATGTATTTATGCCTGCTATGAGTTGTTGCAGGTCTTTTTTCTGCAAATCGGGGTAGTTTGCCAGAGCCTTGTTCAGGTTGGTTACGTAAGCTGCGTGATGGTTGTTCAGGTGAATGTACATGGTGGTGCTGTCAATATAGGGTTCGAGCGCACTGTACTTGTAAGGTAATGCCGGAAGCGAAAATTGTGCTGCTGCATATTGCAACGAAAGCAATACTACGGCAATTGTAAAAGTTATCTGTTTCATGTTTAATAAGTAGTTAATAAGTTGATTTATTGAGTTGTAATTTTTTATGCTTTAACAATGCAAAAGCCGAAATTGTTTGACAAATAACATTTATAAACTGAGCCTGCGGAGAATTGCTTCATTTTAACACACGACAATTGTACTTTTTCGGTTAATTTGTCGTTAATAATCAAGTTGGTACCATTCAAGCTTTTAACATTTTAAATGTATGGAAATTTTGAGTATATTTGCGGGTTAAAAAAATATTACTGTAAATAATGCCCCAAGCCCCTTTAAGGGGTTGGGTGATTTTAACAATTAATTCGACAACTTTCATGTACGATTATATTAAAGGAGATATTGCAGAACTAACACCGGCCTACGCCGTGATTGATGCGGGAGGAATCGGTTTCTGCATCAATATAACACTGCCTACATACACACAACTCAACGGACAAACTTCTGCCCGTTTATTTATCTACGAGGCTATCCGCGAGGATGCACACGTATTGTACGGTTTTATGAATCATGCCGAACGACAGTTGTTTTTACTGCTTATTTCGGTATCAGGTATTGGTGCCAATACGGCCCGCATGATAATGTCGTCGTATTCCGCTCAGGAAATTCAGGATATGATTGCAACCGGAAATGTAACAGCTCTGAACGCCATTAAAGGCATTGGGTCCAAAACTGCACAGCGTATTATCGTCGATTTAAAAGATAAAATTCTGAAGGTTGCGGGAGCAAACAGTAGCGGTCAGTTTACACTTGCTGTAGGTAATCCGGTGAAAGAAGAAGCCGTTTCGGCACTCGTAATGCTCGGATTTGCGGCCAACGCCTCACAAAAAGCTGTCGACCAGATTTTGAAAAACGAACCCGGACTGAGAGTGGAGCAACTGATAAAACAAGCCCTGAAGATGATGTGATTTTAATCGCACTTAACGCTAATTTCGCGAACTTATAAAATATGCCTTTTCAAAAAAAATATCTATACGCACTCTTTATTGCATTGCTGTTAATAGGCTCTGTAAATGCAGTCTACAATTCGGAATCTGCATTGATGGAGAATTACAATATGCCCGAAACTGAAACCACGGTTACTGACACGGCCAAAAAAGTTTTTCAGGTAAAAAAATATACCCAAAATTCCATCGACGACCTGAACGCTGTTTATCCGATGGACAACAAAACGCCTTCGAATATCAAAACGGACATAGAGTTTGATGGTCGTACCGGCAATTATATTTTCCGGACTAAAGTGGGTGATACCGAAATAGCCACACCGTATACCATGACAGGTGATGAATACCGGAATTATTCGTATCAAAAGGAGTTGCAGAGTTACTGGAAAGAAAAAAATACGCGTGGAGAGGTAAACAACGAGGATAAGTTTTCGGTGTCGGACATGAAATTCAACATCGGGCCGGCTGACAAAATTTTTGGTCCCGGCGGTGTTCAGGTAAAAACACAGGGTTCTGCAGAGCTGATTTTCGGAGTGAAGCACAATCGTGTTGAAAATCCGGCACTTACCGAAGAAATGCGCAGCATTCTTACACCAAACTTCGATATGAAGATTCAGATGAATATTCAGGGTT
>JAYRXP010000003.1:0-4152 GCA_041917395.1 Paludibacter sp. | reverse complement strand
CGGAAGTGCCTGTGGTATAAAATGGTATTTGCAACAATACTTTTGTTCCGAATAATTTAAAAAATCAGAATTATGGCAAGACAAAAAAGTATTTTAAAATTACAGGGAACCATTGGTGGAATTTCATTCTACAAATCAAAGGATGGTTACCTTGCCCGGGAAAAAGGTGGAGTGGACGCTTCCCGAATTGCTAATGATCCGGGATTTGCGCGTACCCGTGAAAATGGTGCTGAGTTTGGAAATGCAGCTTCAGCAGGTAAATTATTGCGCGACACGATGCGACCGTTGGCAAAAGCTGCATCGGATGGACGCGTAACTGCGCGAATTACACAAATCATGGCGCAAATTAAAAACATGGACGAAGCAAACGCCCGTGGCGAACGAAGTGCGGCCGAAGGTATGTCCAAAGATGAAGCTAAAGCTTTGTTGGTTGGATTCAACTTCAATGCAAATTCAATTTTGGGCACTGTGTTGTATAAAGGTTTCGATGTAGATACCGCAACCGGTGAAATCAAAATTGCAACTTTGAGTCCCAAAAATGATATAAGCTTACCCAGCGGGGCAACTCATATCATTCTGAAAAGTGGATTTGCATGCATTGATTTTATGACCGGCAACTCCGAAATGGTTGTTTCAGATCCGGTTCGTATGGCCGTGAATGCAATTGATCAGGTGGCAACAATGAAACCTGTACCTGTACCTGCTATTGAAGGAACTAAATTTATTTTGCTTTCGATAGATTTTGTTCAGGAAGTAAATGGTGTAGACTACTCGCTTAACAACAACTCGTACAACGTGTTGGCAATTGTGAGTGTTAATTAAAAGCCTCCCTAACCCCTCTCAACCTCATCCGCCCTATGGGCACCTTCTCCAATTGGAGAAGGAAAAAGGAAAATTGAGTTCGGAGAGGGGGACCGGAAGTGGGACAGATAAAAACTCTGAAGTTCTTCATTACACTAAAACTAAAATTTCGGATTTATGAAAACAGGAAATAAAATTATAAACAGTAACCCCAACAACATGAGTGTTGTTGAACGAGTAAAAGCTCCGACTCCTAAATTCTTCAAAACTTTACGAACAATCGGTTTGGCATTGGCTACAATGGGTGGGATACTATTAGCAGCTCCCGTTGCACTACCAGCAGCGATAACATCGGCAGCAGGATATATTGCACTAGCAGGCAGTGTGATGACTGCAGTAAGTCAAACTGCAGTCGACGTTAAGCACGAATCAATAATGATTGAAAATGAAACTCCTTGAAACAAATAGTGACGGCCAGGTATATGCCGGTACTTTCGGCGGTATGTTGCTATCAGTGTTTAGCAACGTGTTTGTAGCTGATTTAGTAAAAACAGTTATTCTCGCCGTCGTTGGCGCTGTTGTGAGTTTTATAGTTTCGATGGTTTTGAAGAATTTTATCAAGCGTAAAAATCGCTAAAAACTACTATTTTTAAGGCTTGTAGCCTTTTGTAATAGTGAAGCCTCCCATAATCGGGAGGCTTTTTTTGTGGTGCATACAGGTATTATAAATACTTGTAAAACAGCATTTTCTTGGCCTGAGAGATTAAAAGCAGGTTTTGTTTGAATTTGTTTTCCATTTGCTCCAAACCCTGAAGAGCTGCCACAGCTTTTTCGAATTGAGCCGGGCTTGTCTCCACTTTAACCAACGCATCCAACAAACAGGATTTTACATCCCTGAGCACCACAAAGGGAATGACTGAGCCACGCAAAAACGGATAAAAAGCATTGGACTGCCACAGGCTATACATAAGCCAGTAAACCTGCTCCTTTTCAATTTCATTTTGAAACTGAATGACAAAACAATTTGGACAAGGAGCTGAAAGCGGTTTTCCGCTATTATTTCCTTTGTTTAAGATAAAGAAATGAGGTTTTCTGATTTCTTCTTTCTGATTGTAAGACTTCAAAATAAAGGTACACATGAGGATAACGATTAAAGGGTGAATAAACGAGAGCTACTGCCCCCACAAATAATTTTTACCCACCAGAAAGAGAAAAAAAGAAAAAAGAAAAGAAGAAAAAAAAGGATATACTCTTCAAACTGCCAGAGAAGTGGCGGCTGTCAAGGTTTTTTGGCAGAAAACTACCCGAAGTGCAACGAGGTGTGGAGATTGTGGCAAAAACCCGAAGGGCTTGACCTTTACTGACGGTAAACGTAACGGCTATCTTTGTATATTCATTTTTTTTGGCGGAAAATATTTTTCTCAAAAAGACCTTATTTTCATTATGTATTTATTTTGGTTTTGTGTTTTTTGTTGGACTTTGAGGAAAATGAAGACATAGAAAGTTTTCGACTTTAAAATAAAATCATTAAAAAAAGTACTCAGTTCTTTCGGGGTAGACTCGCCGCAGGAAGGAAGGCAACCGCTGGAAATGGGTGGGAAAATGGCATGGGTATGACTGAAGGAACGGAATATATGGAGTGAGAAAAGGAATACTAATGCCGCGCGGTGCTGAGGTGGATGCAAAAAATGAAGGTGGAATGCAGTGTCGGTTGTGGGTGAGGAACGAGCCTGCACCCGGCGCGGAATGGAAACGAATGTTTGCACCGACCGCAAGCACATGAAAAATCAACACTTTTGCCTGACTGAACTGCAACAGCTAAAGGGTGGTGGGGAAAATATTGCGGCTGTTTTTGGGGTAAACTCGTCGCAGAAAATAAAAACATACCACTGGAAATGGGTGGGAAAGGGCTTTGGGGAAAACGGAATGTATGTAGCCTGCGGAATGGAAATGAGTATTACCCTAAAGATGTGCGGTGCTGAGGTGTATGTTTGTAATGAAAGTGGAATGTAGTATCGGGAGTCGGTATGAGGAACGAATGCTGCTCCCGGAACGTAATGGAGCGAGAATGGAATGCATTTACCGCAAGCACATGAAAAACACTACACTGATTTTTTTATTTTTCTGCACAACTATTGGGTGGTGGGGAATTTTGA
Organism: Paludibacter sp.; assembly: GCA_041917395.1. GTDB lineage: Bacteria > Bacteroidota > Bacteroidia > Bacteroidales > Paludibacteraceae > Paludibacter. Next base: position 1,195 of record JAYRXP010000003.1, on the reverse strand, counting down.
GGACATTGCACGAAGTGCTAAACAAAAACAAGCTGCTGAAAGGTGCTTGGCATATGTCCCCATATTTGAAAACCTTTTGTGTTTTTTAATTGCTACCCGAAATATACCTTCAATAAAAAACACAAGTGGTTTTCGGGGCTTTATTACCGGATTGGCGGTACGCCTGAACAACGCACCGATTAGGTGTTAATACTAGCCGCTCTGCCCATTCGGGCGATTGGGTATTCGGGCAGCGAAGCAGGGCAAATGCGTTGTTCTTGTGCGGCTATTTTACATAATTAGGTTATAAGCTTTTTCAGGCTTATCCCTTGCCCGTCAGGGTGAAAAACGATTATAACTACTTGTTATGTAACTTAGCTTCGAGTTGTTTTTTTCTGGCGCAAGTGCAGCACGGTGGTGGCGGTCCCGCTTTAGATCGGGATAAATTTCCGTGCAAACGTCTTTTTTGCTTGTGGGTGGATTGGCTTATTGATTTTTTTGAGGAACGAGAAAAAGCAATGTGCCAAATGTGGGTGGATTGCAAAAAGTGTGACAGAAAAAACAACAGCAGGGTGGATTGCGCGGAGGAAGGCAAAAAGACTGTGCAAGCCCAGAGGAACGAGGGGTGAGGATTTTTGCCTGCCGGTGATTTTGTCTTGCGGAGCTGCCCGTAAAATACTATCAGGCAAAGCCTGACCTTTTGGTTCTGTAAACTTTGTATTGGCACACTATATAAATTGCGCCAACAGATGATTATTCTGATTTTATCAATTATGGTCTCATGTCTTTACTACGACTATAAATAGGATTTTTAAAATACCCAAGTTCTTTTTTAACTTCATTTACATGATTGATAAAGTCATTTGTCAATTCAGGAATATTTAAATATAAGATATCGAAACAGGTATTACCTTTAGAATTCTCGCCAATTGATATTCCAATAATAATTTCAGTATCCGGATTTTCGACTCTTGCTACACAGCATCTCAGTTCTAGTTCTTTTTCTTTAATATCCCAATTTTTAGGGGTTAATTTCAGAAAGACATATGTGTGGTGTTTCTCTGGAAGTGCTTTAAGCATTCTTGCTTTAACCTTTGTGTCTCTCATATTGTTGAGAATCATACCCAATTCAATTCTATTCCATCTGGATTCTAAATTGATAATCCGAATGGCTAGCTCTAAGTTCTCTCTTTTTACTTCAGATTGATTACCCCTT
>JAYRXP010000002.1:0-1551 GCA_041917395.1 Paludibacter sp. | reverse complement strand
CCTTTATTAATTTGCTCTGGCATATATGCAAATCCATGATATACACCATTCACACCTAAAAAATCCTTCATCAGAACCGAGTCGTTGTATACCTTCAAGACAATAGGCGTTTTAGTTGAATGTGACTGAGAAACAACTAAGTTAAATGCAGCATACATATTGAAAGCAATAATAAATATTGCCTTCAATGCTGTAGAATCATATTTTTTTAAATTCATAAATTGTATTTTTATATTATTATAACCCAACACCAGCTGATCCTAAACATAGTAATTTAACTTCATTTCCGGTACTTAACGGATTTTTATCCGCCAAAAGTTCTACCCTTACAGTATGACTACCTGAGCTTAAACCACTTGCAAGTTTTAGCATATATCGGTACGAAAAAGTTGTTTGATCGAACCATGAATCGATAATTGTTTGATTTCCCCCATCAACTGTAACTTTTATTTTTCCGGCATTTCCATTTGTTCTCCAACACGACAGATAGATAATTTTACCCGAAATTTGAAATGTCATTACACTTCCGGGTGTAGAACTTTTCCATCCGGCACTTGCAGCTACACTTCCGTCGTAAGTCCAACCAGTATTTGTTGCCGGCACAAGCGAGGCGCCATCAGAGAGCGATGTAAATTCATAAGTATCCGAAAAATAAGGAGCAGGAATTGTTGAAGTGATTGTTGGAACATTGGATGCATTGAATTTCTGATAAGCTTTGTCCAAAGCCAGACAAATCATATCGGCTGTAAGCGCATGTCCGGCATCGTTCGGGTGAATATAGTCAGCCTCGATGGTTGACCAAACAAGTCGCCCAGCTTGAACTTCGGGCCAGACAGCATCGTGAAAACTTACCATTGGCAATCCATAATGCATACCCACTGGCGCTTTAAATTCCTGAGAATTAGTACCGGTGTTGGTTGTCATGAAAAGCAACATTACAGCCGGATGTTGAGGAGCTTTTAATATTTGTCTGATTACTCCTTCGTAAGAATATTTATATTCCGGTTCGGTTTTAGCATCGTTTACTGCATAATCAACAACCACAAAATCAGGGTTTTTCGACAATAAATCACGGGTAACACGCATTGAGCCATAATCAGAGGCAGTAGCTCCGATCCCGGCATTAACCATAGTAATATTTGCTTTCGGGAAAGTGTTTTTCCACCATGCATATACCAGATTTACATATCGTTTTTCAGCAGCAGTTGTAGTTGAGCCCTGTGTAATTGAACCTCCGATTGCTCCAAAAACAATATTTCCTCCCTTACGGGCCTTATCAAACACAGTAAAAAGCCTATCAAGATTACCTTCAGTCAGGTAATTATTTGCAAGTAAACCTACTGCATTAGGATAAGCCTTGTTTAAACCGGTTGCATTTCCTGCAGCTACTGCCCGCCATTCTGTTCCGTTGTAGAAATTGGGTTGTTGAGTTGTTGTATTAAACACCAACATACCCGAAACAGGAGTTAATGCGTCGATCTGAGATTGTGTGTAGCTCAACATTTTCTCTACTTTACGGGAATGCAAAGCATAAGGTGCAGATAAAAACTG
>JAYRXP010000001.1:0-4720 GCA_041917395.1 Paludibacter sp. | reverse complement strand
TGGCACTGCAAATACTATCTGAATGTAAATTTGGGAATAAGTGTTGGCCATTGTATTTGTTTTTCAAATTGTTTTTCTACATTCCGTAGGAATTAAATGGTTATAGAAATAATCGGGCGGAAACCATCATTCGACTCCCGCTGGGGTCGTATTGGATTATGGTAATGCATTTTTCTATAAACATATAACCTCTACGAGGTATTTGAAATATTCATTCATTAATTTTAAATTTTCAATTCTCCATTTTCAATTTTTAATTTTCAATTCTCCATTAAATCAGAATCCAAATATGGTATAATCCACTTTCATATTGCCGGTGGCATCGGGTACGTCCTGCGCATCGCGTTTGCCGTAGGGATAATGTTCGGCACGGGTAAACGAGGTGAGTAGCAGTCCGAGTTGATGGTCTTTGGCATTGCTGCATATTTTCAGAATAGAATCGGCCACCAGCGACGTAATGGTAGTGACGGCTGCCGCCACGGGGTTGCTAACTTTGGTGAGTTGCGATACGGCCATTACCATGGTGGAAATGGTGCTGTCGGTAATTATCTCCCGAATCAGGGCGGCATTATCCACCGTCTGTTCGTTGGACTTTACGGCAAGCAGCATCCAGTTCACATTGTCGGGTATGGTGTCAGCCACAAATACATTGTAACCGGTATCGCCAAAATACAGCACCTGATTGTCTTTAATGCGCTGCACTTCGGGCATTACGCGGGCACTTACCACCTTGCGCACGGCTTGCGTTACGAGTTCTTTTTTCAGGTCGCTGTCGGTGGTGCGGTAAAATTCGTTTAGCATGGGGAAATCGCTGTCGCCCATGGTAACGAAGCTCATCAACTGCATTTCGCTCATGCCGAGCAATGCGCCGTTGCTGTTTATGCGGAGTTTGTTTAATCGGAGGTAGAACATATTTTTAATTGAAAATTGAAAATGGAAAATTGAAAATTGAAAATTGATAATGCATAATGGATAATGCATAATTGATAATGGAAAATGGGTTAATTGTTTGGGTGCGCTGCACCTTAATTAATGCTGATGTTATGATAACTATGAGTTGCTGCCTGTTACATTTGAAAAATTGTATGGGCTTTAGCCAAATGCCTATAAATGTTTGGCTAAAGCCTAAACTCTTGCTTCTATTTTATCCACCCCATAAATGGGGCGGCAATTGAACAGATGCAACCTATTTGTAGCTACTGAATAGCGTCGTATATATAAAACTGCCCCGAAGTGACTCCCGAGTGTATTCGGCTCACTAATTAGTGTCTCCTTGCCACTCGGGAGTGACTGCGACTCACTTCGGAGTGTGTTTGAGTTAGTCCGGAGTGGCTACGAGCCAGTCGGGAGTGTGTCCGTGTCACTAATTAGTGTCTCCCTGACAGTTGGGAGTGACTGCCAGTCACTTCGGAGTGTGGCTGAGTCAGTCGGGAGTGACAGCGAGACACTCCGGAGTCTGTCTGAGTTACTCCGGAGTGACTCTGAGTCACTTTTTATCTACTTAAGGTCGGCAGTTACAGGTTTTGACTTTGCTTTTTTGAAGAATACCGCCATTTCGTCGCTCACCACGCTTAATCCGGGAACTTTGTCTTTGTTTTGTTTCACCGCTGCGTATACTTCGAGTGCTGCGACAAGGGTATCGCTTCCCACAGAGGTGTAGGTTTTCTGAATTCCTTCGGCCAGTTCGTTGTTTTGGTTGTAAATAGGTTGAATGACTTTGAATAGTTCGTAATCGCGCAGAAATTCTTCTTTGTCGAAAATAGCCGGAAGAATTTCGGGATGCGTAATTACAACCTGATAAATTTTGTCGATAAAAGGCAGGTAAGCATTACCTACTTTGAAAAGTCCGCTAACATCTGTTTTTTGTAGCGCGGATAAAAAATGCATTTTTGTTTTTACTGCATTTAAACTTTGTAAAACTTCGGTTGCCTCTGTAGCCGATAGTGTTGCTGAAATTAGGTTTTGTGCCATACTTTTTTAAATGTTTTTTGGTTAATAAATTAATTTGGTTTGGTTAAGCAAACAGTATCATTTTTCAGCGTTAAAATCAAATCTGCCCCTGATAACTCAGTTACTTCGGGGCAGATTCTTTTTAGCCAAGGTTAAAACAGAAAATTAAACCGCAAACTACATACACCATATATCAGATATAGCGGTTTAATGGTTTTTGTTGTATTTATTCTATGATAAACTCACCAAAAAGGTTTGTGGTACCATAGTTTATTGTGAGCGTATAATCGCCACTGCTCCAGGCGCTGATGTCGATTGTCGCAGCGCTCTGCGAGTCGGTATCAATCACCGTCTGATAAACTACCTGATTGGAGGCATTGTACACCCTGAGAGTGGCATCGCCCACAGCCTCTTCGAAATATACGGCCATCGTTTCGTTGTCCTCAGTAGCGGTGACAGGGTATATCGCCGTCATGCTATTGGGCTGTGTTGGATTTGTCGGATCGTCGCCTTTTTTAATGGTTATTTCCCCGGCAAATAAATTTAAAACTGACAATAATGTACATCCAATAAATAAAGATCGCTTTAAAAAATTTGAAGTTTTCATACCCGAATAAATGCCTTACTCGTGCAGTATGAAATCTGCTTAAGGTTCGTTCATGTTCTAGAACCATTTCGGAAAATTAAACTCGTCGCATAAGCACTTTCAGATTTTTAAACTTGTTGTTACTAAAAATTTCGGCCGACCGTTGCTGCTAAATTATACATTTGACAGGTGGGTACAAAAAAAACAGGCTGAAAAATGGTGTACACACCACTTTTAACCCACACTGATTTTCAACACCTTACACTGTTTCAAAAAACAAAAAGGTGTACACGTTATTTTTTTATACTGATTTACGGAGAAAAGTGATTTTTCGGAGCCATCCGAAATTGGCAAAAAGATAAAAAACGAATTTCTTTTATCTAATCATTGGAGAGTAGATTCAACAAAAAATCATTGAGTAAGGTGGCATTCTGAATACTTAGTTTTTGGGCTAAACGTCTTTTCATCCCCTTAAGACTATTTGCTGATTCATAGTCGAGTAAAATTAATATGTCGTGAGTCGGTAAATTTAACAGGTGGAGGCAACAATAAGTTAGCTCTTTATCGCTTATTTCTGGTAAAACTTCTCTTAGTTTAGTTGCAATATTATTCAGCACCCCATCCATTTCGCAAAAAAACAATTTTGAATCCTGAATGTGCAACAGTTCATTATACATATTTTTAACACGTAGTGTGAAATTTAGTGTTCGGTTCTCCGGTTTTTTTTGTTCTTCTTTAATGCGGTCGATATTAGCAAAAAGCGTTTCGCGCTTTTTCAACATAATATCTTTTCGCAGTTCAGCCTTTTCACGGTTATAGTCGGCCTTGCTTTGCTCAATTACCTTTTCCGATTTTTTATGTTTGCGGATATACAGATAAATACCCCCTGCTGCGAAGATGATAAACAACAGCGACAAATACCAAATCCAGCTACGTGATTTAACTACCTGCTTTTGGGTGTAGTGCATGGTTTCGATGTAGCTGCCTTTGGTTTGTAAATCAATTTTGCGGATTGAGTCATCGCATTCCTGGTATTTCGACATATAGTGGTTTAACGCATTAATATCTCCTTTTAAGGTTTTGCAATTTACAATTATTCTATAGCAGCCCTTTCGGGTCCTTAAATCGATATTGCCGTCCAATGATTTTTTGGCATAAAAAAATGCGGAATCAATCTTGTTCATATCGAAAAGCAGGTCGGCTAAATGATAGTATCTCAACGACTGATTGTTGCCTATGTACGGATAGTGAATGACCCGGGATAAATAAAGATATGCCGAGTCGTATCGTTTCGATTTATAGAAATTTTGTCCTGTTTCGTGTAGCAACGACCCCGCCTGCAACGAATCTTTTGCATACGGTTTTATTTTCAGATAGTACTTACCGGCTTTTGCAAATTCATTGCTGTAATGATATGTACGTCCGATGTTTAGCAGAGCGTAAAATGCCTGTGGCTGAAGTCCTGCTTTTTTAAAATAGACGAAAGACTTCCAGTATTTACTTCTGGCCTGTACAAAATCTTTTTGATTGTAATGAATATCGGCTAAATCGAGGTTTAACCTTGCTTGTAGCAGGTAGTTATCGGTGTTTTGTACGTTATCGAATGCCTTGACATAGTATTCTGTTGCCTTATCATACATTAAATTGTACTTATATTTCCTCCCGACGTAAAGCAGTGTCATCGAAAGGTAGTCACCTTCAGGCTTATCGTAATAATAATTGAGTGAGAAATTTAACAACGAGTCGGGCTCCAGCGGAAGAAATTTTTTATCCCTTAGGCGTATATAAAGCAACCCATACAGCGCTTTGTCCTTATCAGACAGCTTATTATAGGAATATTTATTGAGAATAGCCATAGCAGAATCGGGGGATGATTCGACCAGTTGCTCAGCGCGGAGTAGTTGCTCATTGGTGTGCGAGCACGACGAGGCGATAAACGCAGCAACCAGCAACACAAAAACTATGTGGAAATTCTTCATCAAAATAGCGTTAACACAACCAATTCTTAATGGAAAAAGGAGACTTAATGGAAAATGAAAAATGAAAAATGAAAAATTATTTGATCATCAGCATATTCCATTGTCAATTTTCAATTATCCATTTTCAATTTTCCATTTTCAATTTTCAATTGTCAATTGTCATCGCAAATATAAATAAAAAAAGCGAAACTCCCGAGCGGGGAAT